>DASCNA010000090.1:0-30098 GCA_036011305.1 Victivallales bacterium | reverse complement strand
TATATATTTTACTGTGAACATGATTATATATATCATGCTTCTTCATCCAAATCCATATGGAAACGTACTGGACCTCTATACTGCTTTCTATCTCCAAATCTTTTATCAACTGAATACTCTGAACTGGGGTTTGACCATGTCGTCATTATTGCCATATGCCCTTTAGGAAATTCTGTTACTTCTGCATCAACAAAATTGCAAGGTATTAAGGCATCTTCACGCTTTACAATGTGATCATCTTTACAGATACATATCTGATATTTAATACCTAACTTATTTATATATTTAAAATTTAACTTACGGTCAAAAACTTTTACTACTAATGTTCCATCTTCTAACACAGGTTTTATATAAGTACAATAGCCAAATCTAGCCATCTTTATAGGTATATCTGAAGCAGAATTTGTCAACCAAGTGTCAACTAAATCTACTGCAGATTTTCCAGGAATAGTATATTCTTTATCAGAACTAAATAAATCTTTAGAAAAATTCAACACCATTGATTTTTTTTTATTTATCAGCCAGCTTGAAAAAGTCTTATTAATAACCCAGTTGCCATTATTATATCTCTTCAAAAATCTAAAAATTAAAACAACTGCATCTTTTATATAAATAAAAGAAATATATATATTTCGTAACAATTTAAAAACATGATTTTTCTTCTCTCTAACCAATGTTATAGGGGTTACAATAGTACTCAAAGCATCTATTAAGCCATCTATTTTACCTGACAAAACAGCATATAATGCACAAGTTCCACCTTGGCTTACGCCAACTAAGGTTATTTTTTTTGAATGCAGTTCTTTAATTTTTTCCAAACATTTTTGAGTTCCAATTATATCATCCTCTGCTCTCATATTTTGTACAGAACAGTTACTTTCGATATCTTTAAGAACTCTTAAATAAGTGGGAAAACATTTATTAGCATAGGCATGTACCAAACTTCTATTTTTCTGAGGGATAAAACATAGTATATCAGGTCCAAAAACATAAGGAGGAATCAGTAGCACAGGTTTTTTATTTTTATCTACAAAAACATCATTCTTATATGGTAAAATCTGATAAAGTATAAAATGCTTCGTTTCAGTTATTTTTTTTACAGATAAGCTTTCAGGATTAAAACCATAATTATTTATTATTTTTTTCTCTGAGGTAGATTGTTTAAAAAACATTCTTGAATATTGCCTTTTATCTTAATAATATTAAAATGTTAAGATATTATGGCTAATTTTCAATATCTATAAATTTAATGTTAAATTATAATAAATGATAATGGACCTAATTCTAATTCTTTTTACTATTTTAAGTCTGTTTGGTATTTTAGTAGGATTTCAATTTTACGTTTCTGTTTTTCTTTTCTATAAAGGGCAAAAAAAAAACAGAAATCAAATTAATAAGAACATTGAAACTTTTTATAAAAAATTTGATACAACTGATTTCCCATTTGTTACAATACAATTACCTGTTTACAATGAGGCAAATGTCATTAAAAGACTTATGCTCTCTGCAGTAGAAGTTGATTACCCTAAAGATAAACTTGAAATTCAACTTGTAGATGACAGTGCAGATGAAACTGTTAAGATAATAGATCAATATATTACCATTTTGAAACATAAATATAATATAAATATTTATTCTGTAAGACGAAAAAACAGAGAAGGCTTCAAAGCTGGCGCACTATCAAACGCATTGAAATTCGCAAAAGGTGAATATGTTGCAATCTTTGACGCTGACTTTATAATTCCTGAAAAATTTCTTAAAAGAACTATTCCTCAAATACATGATTATCCTGAAGTTGCATGCATTCAAACAAGATGGGGACACATAAACAGATATGAAAGCTGGCTGACAAAAGGAGTCAGTGTAGCTTTAGATGCACTAATTGCATTTACACAGGCTGCAAAAAGCTACAGCAATACATGCCCCACATTTTGTGGTACCGCAGGTATATTAAGAGTAGATGCAATAAATAAATCCGGAGGCTGGTCAAGTGATACTCTTACTGAAGATCAATGTCTCTCGTTTAGAATGCATGCTGCAGGCTATAAAATAATTTTAGATTTTGATCAAATCTGTAATGCTGAAATTCCTAATAATATAATAGCATTTAAGTCTCAGCAACGCAGATGGGTTAAAGGAGGAGTACAAACATTAATCAAACTATTACCTACAATATTTGTTTCTAAACACTTAACTGTCTCTCAAAAATTTGCTTCATTTTGTCATATGGCAACAAACTTGACAACAGTATTACCTGTATTTGGTTCAATACTCCTTCTTCCACTGCTTATTTCTGGCCATTCATCTAACAGCAACTACAATAACATATTAACTGTTTTATGGACATTAGTATTCATTACAGGAACATTTGGTCCATTAGTAATTTATATTGGAAGCGGATATGCTCAAAAAATAACGTTTTTCAGCTTTAGGTATATACCGACAGCAATGCTGCTATTTGCAGGAACATCAGTGTCCAGCAGTTTAGGGGGTATTGAAGCAATATGCGGAATTAAATCAGCTTTTATACGAACTCCTAAAAGCGGTAGTTCAGCCCAATCATCAAAAAAAAAGAACAAATATAAACCTAACAGCAGCATTATTTCAGGTTTAATTGAGTTGATAATTGCTTTAATATGTATTTCAAATTTACTTCTAGTTCTCTCATGCACTAGCTATTCAAAGTACTTTTTTGCATGTTTTCTAACAATATATGCTTTAGGTGTTTGCATGTTTGCCTTCACGACACTCAAATGTGCTTACATCAGCATGAATAAACAACAAAAGTAAGTTCAATTAGAGAGACTGAAAACCAGTGAAACGGTAAATCAGTTAGACAGTAAATCTGTGAACCTGTGAGTCCGCCAGTCAGTTAAACGGTGAGTTAGCTAAACTGTGATTTGGCTATATGCACCATTTATCAGCATGGTTTATTATATTACCAAGCATACTGCCAATATATTTACATTTTTCAATTAAAATTTTATATTGATTTTCATTTATATAGTTGCATAAATATGAAGTTCTTAACCAATGTTGTGTTTCTGATTGCTCACTATCAGAATCTGATAATTTACTGATAAAGTGAGCGACATATCTGCGTTTTTGCCATGCTTCTGCTATGTTTGCACCTATGCTCCTTGAGCTTCTTCTTATTTGATCTGTTAAAGAATATCTTTCTTCTTTTGGAAAGTCTTTTGTTATCTGATAAATTTTCTGCTGCAATTCAATTGATTTTTGATAAACTTTCAAATCCTCAAATTTCAAGACTTTCATAAAATATAACTTTTCCTTCCAGCTACTGATTCACTGGTTTACAGATTCACAGTCTTACCGCTTCACTGCCTTGCTAATTACAGTCTCACGGTCTTACTGACTTACCATTTCACCGTCTCACAGATTCCCTTTCGATAATTTATAAGTTTTCTTATAAAAATTTTCTAATAATTTGCCAGTAACTCTATTTTGTTTTTCCCTGAGTAATTTATTCGCATTTTTTTGAGTTATTACAGCCTGTTCAATGTCTCCAAGATAGTAGTAAACTTTTCCAAGAGTTTGTAAATATTCTCCTAAGTTTTCAACAGTTTCGCTATACTGCTTATGAAGAATAGAAGCATTCTTTTCTATATGAAAATTTAATAGTTTTTTATAAAATTCAGCTAGCCTGATGCCTTTTTTTTCATTAATAATGTTTTTAAACAGCCTGTTAGCTTTAATCTGA
Organism: Victivallales bacterium; assembly: GCA_036011305.1. GTDB lineage: Bacteria > Verrucomicrobiota > Lentisphaeria > Victivallales > GWF2-38-69 > DASCNA01. The sequence continues at coordinate 26,377 of DASCNA010000090.1, read as the reverse complement.
GTATTTAATGCTTTGTCTATTTTCCCCAAGTGATAGTAAATTTTTGCTAAAATCTGTAATCGAAGTCCAAGCTGTTCTGATTTTCTATTAAATAGTGTCTCAAGTCTGACAGCTCTTTCACTCATGCGCAACAAACCGTCTATAGGCCATAATTCAAAAGGCACATCATTTAAAATGGCAGCCGTTAATTCATTTAAAGCCTTTGGAGAGTTACTAAACGAAACAGAATAATTATTCACCAGCTTTTTAAGTAAACTTTCAACTTTATTTTTATTATCCATTAAATTTATAATTCTTAGTTCATAAAAATATAAAAATCTCATGGTAAATTTATTGCCATGAACTTCATGCTTTGAAGAAGAAATAAAATTCAAAGCTCTCTTATACTCTCTATCATCAATAAACTTTTGTACAATAATATTTATAGCTGTTTCATCAGAAGGATCAATTTTCAAAATATTCTTAGCATCATCAATAATTTTATCTTTTTCAAATCGTATTGAAGCTGTCCTAATTTTTTGACGTATCTTCTCTATTTTCAACTGTTCATCAGTATCAAATGTCCCGGTCACAATTTTTTTTATAACCCTATCAACTTCAAAAGGAGGACCTTTCCATAAAAGTTTACCATCTTTTCCTATTATAAAAAACATCGGCAACCCGCTCATTCTGGACATATATTTATTATAAGTATTAGCTGTGTCATCAATACCTAGATTGATGTCAATCCCAGGAATTTTCCTTAAAAACTGCTTAATTTTCGAAGTATTTTCTTTTGAAATACCTATGAAAACTACATCATCATATTTAAACAGTTCATTCTCTTTTTCAACAAAATTCAATAGATGCAGACTTCCTCCATCCCATGCAGCCCAGAAAAAAAGAACATATATTTTATTTATATCTTCATTTTTATTATACTCAATTTTTACCGATCCCCCACATACCCAATCACTAATCTCCAATTTTGGTGCCTTATCTCCAATATCCAATCCCAACACATTATTTGCTAAAATAAAAGAAAAGAGAAATAAAAAAGTTTTTGATATTTTTTTCACATCAAGTTTCAAGTTTCAAGTTTCAAGTTTCAAGTTTCAAGTTTCAAGTTTCAAGTTTCAAGTTTCAAGTTTCAAGTTTCATTTTATCCTTTTTAAGCATGCTAGCAATATTCTCTAGTAAAAAATTATTAAATTTATGAATTATACATATTGATAAATCAGACAATACTGAATATAAATTCTGTTAATATAGATACGTTATTTTGATATATATAAGAGGCTTAGCATTTTATCAAAAAGGATAAAAAAATCAGTTCTTATTCTGTATCAACGTACTAACGATTTTAAAGTTAAAAAAAACAAAAAGAAGAAAATAAATGGACGAGTTTAATTATAAATCAACGAATTCGAAAATTTATCTACTAACAGCTCTTAAACAGTTGAGAGTTCATAGTTCAAGTTTAATATGTTATTCCAACAACCAACAACCAACAACCAACAACCAACAATATGCATAATTACCTAAAACTTATCTGCAAAGTAATGCTCTTTTCAACTTTTTTTATACACTTAAGTTTACTTGCTGTAGATAATAACAATAAAAGTATTTTTCTTGATGTTCTACTTAAAGAAATGCATCTAAGAAGTAAGGACTACTTAGGTAAAGAGTCAGGTGAAATTCAAAATGGAGTTTTAAATGTTAATGCAATTGAACTTAAAAAAATTACTCCAATAAACAATTTATACTTTCAAGGTGAAATAATGGCACCTGAACCTGAAACTATTATCTCTACTAAAGCAGGTAAAGTTGTTTATGTATTAGGGAAAAACAATTATGTATTCGGGACATTATACGATGAGAATAACACACCTGTAGTAAAAGGGACAATGGTCGCTGCTTTAGATAAAAAAGATATTGACATACAAATAGATGCAGCAAAAAAAAGGAAAAAAATTGCTAAAATGGCATATGATTTTATTGCTAAAATGACAAAAGCTCACGAAAGTCTTTCCAAATATAAAATGATAACTTCATTCGAACTTGAACAAAAAAAACTGGATTTAATGACGGGGTTAATGGAGTATGAAGCGACAACTCGTGAGCTCGATGAAACTCTCTTAACCTATAAAGATCCCTTTATATTTACTGAAGAATCCGGTGTTATCGTAAAATCACTTGTTGAACCTGGTCAATTTATAACAGAAGGTCAGCCTATTGTCGAACTTTTAAAAATGACTCCTATTGATATTAAATTTAAATTCCCTACTAAATTAATTGATTCAAATATCGACAAAGTAAAAGCACATGTATACCCTCAAGGATCATTTATTCCTATTACAACTACGACAATCACTCAGTCTGATGATGCAGATCATCTTTATCTTCATTTGTCAAACAAACTACATTCTTCAATGCCTCTAACAACAATTCAGACAAAAATGAAAAAAGTATTTAGCATATATAGTGTAAGAAATATGCTTGGCAGTGATGTAGAATATTATTTTGTAAATGAATATTTAAACAGAAATAAAAAGATTTTAGGAGTTCCTATTGAATCTATTAGAAAAGATAAAAAGGGGACTTTTGTATTAAAAGCAAAAGGGATTAACATTAATAAGAATAAAGATATTCCCAAAAATCTAATAACAGAAAAAGTTTACATTGAAGTCAGTAATATATTAGAAAATATAACTTATGATATCAATAATGTCAGACTCACTAGGTCTATAAAAAAGAATGATAAAATAAAATTGGGAGATATTATTTATGGGAACTGTGATCCTAACATCAAAAATGGAGAACAAGTATTTCGCATACCTCCTAATTGGATTTTCTTCCCGGAGGAAATAGTAAAAGTTAGAATCCCATCATTTATTAAAAAAGGTATATATGTACCAAGAGATGCCATAATACACTCTGGAAAAAGTGGAAACTATGTATACCTGATAGAAAATGAAATGCTAAAACTTACAAAAGTATATGTAGCAGGAGCATATAATAATTATTGCATGATATTAAGTAATACATTGAGAGATGGGCAGCAGGTTGTCATTATCGACAACGAAGATCTCTATAATTATCTTTATGATGGGCGACAGGTAAATGTCATAAAAACAGAGGAACCTCCAATATTCCTTTCAAGGCCACATGCATCAGATATTTCCCAGCCTAATAGTTCCCAATTTAAAAATTATGAGCTGGAAGATGCAGTAAACACCCCCAAAGATTTTAAAGTGTTTAACAAGTATTTCGGTAGTAAATATAATATCAAGAAGAATGATATAAGAAAGCTGAAATTTAAAAAATAATTATGAATTTAAAAAATAAATTCAAAATCATCTTAAGCTTTCTATTTAAATTTTTAAATACAGAGCCTTTACTAAATCAAATTTATAAGGTCCAGTCACATACAACTGATAAAAAACAAATACCTAGAAACCAGCATTCAACATCAAACATCCAGTATATAATATCGCAAATTACTGTGGCTATTGTCGCACTAATTTGCTTATCGTCTTGCGTTTCAAGCAACCCACCACCACCAAGCGTATTGCATGCTGATTCCTATACAACTGTTGAAACAAACGAAAAACGTATACTCCCTGAAACAAATGAACTATTCACAGTTAATGATGCAATTAGAATAGGGCTGGCAAATAATCCTACATATGAAAGTACTAAATTATCACTGGAAAAAGCATATAATACAATGTATGAAGAAATTGTAGGTTATCTTCCTACTTTAGATATAAATCAAAATACTGGAATAATTAATTATTCCAAATCATTTGCAACAAAAGGAGACGGATTCTTCGGGCTGGGAGTTGGAGATTTTGGAAAAGGCACAAGCGATGGTAGTGTTGGCTATGGCGCTAATTCAAGTTTAACTCTTTTCAATGGCCTCCAGAGAGAATTTAACATTCTTAGAACTTATGAACTTGCTAAACAAAAAGATTATGCCATGAAATATGCTAGACTTACGCTTATTAATACAATACAGTTAGCTTATTACAACATGGCAATGTTAAAATCACAATTTAATATTTATACTGCAAATGCTGATTTCCAACATCAGATGCTTGAATTTCAAAAAATTAAATTTCAACACAATTTAATAACAAATGACCACGTACTAAATTTTGAACTTGAACTTGATTTAGCTAAGCTAAGAGTTTTAGAGATTAGGTTAAATTATAAAATAGCAGAATACACACTTGCTGCTCTGCTAGGCTTAACAACCGTTGAATTTCCTGAAAATCTTAAACTAATGACTTTAGGAGCTATATTGGAAAACATCAAAGAAGGATACAATCCACTTGGAATAGAATATTATTTAGATTTAGCAATTGACCAAAATCCAAGGTTAAAAGATTCTAGAACAGCACTGCAGGCAGAGAAATATAAACTTTACTCTTCATGGGGGGAATACTCGCCTGCAATAACAGCTAATGTAGGATATGATTACTCAACAGCAAATGGATGGAGTAACATGAACAGCGGCACGGGATCATTTAATGCAGGAATTAATGCAACTTGGTCTATTTGGGACAATGAAAGAGTTTTTACAATCAGAGGCAATGTAATAGAAGTAGATATAAAAGAACAAGCTGTATATTCTGAGTGGATTGATATTATAAAAAGTGTCAGAACCGCATTTGCTACACTTCAAACAAGTATATTAAGGCAGCAAATTGCTGAAAAAGCTTGGCAAATTGGAGAAAGGCAGAGAGACATAGTTCAAAAAAAATATGAAATGGGCCTTGAGAGTATAACACGTTTAAATCAGGTGCAGGAACTTTTCGTAAAAGCTGAAATAGACAATACTGCCGCAACAATGGATATATTTACAGCCAGGGCTGATCTGGAAAAAGCATGTGGCATACAACGATATTAAAACAATTATCAACTTTGAATTGTTAGTGATTAATTGTTGAACTAAAATGACAAAATCTTTAGGACCCAGTCATAAAAAATATTATTAAACAATAATTTATATATAGGTAAATATATGCCAATAAACAACAACAAACAACAACAAACAACTAACCATTTTAAATTCGATCCTCTTCATTTCATATTAATTGTTTTACATAAAAAATATCTGTTTTTTATTCCATCTATAGCAATAACAATAATTACAGTATGTATTAGCATTTATATATATAGTTCTAGTCCAGTATATAAATACTCAAGTATTCTTTTTACTTTAACATTTAATGGTGTGACCGATAGTAAATATCCAAATGGTACAAAGTTTAATGAGGAAGATATAATTGCAGCACCGGTACTGCAGAAGGTATATAAAGATTATGATTTAGAAAATATCTATACAAGTTTTTCTAAATTTAAAAGTTCCATTTCAATTAAAAGATATAATCCAAAATTATCATTTTTAAACTACGAATTTAAAGCTAAACTTGCAGACAAAAATATTTCATCTGCCCGGAGATATGAACTTGAAAAAGAATTTTTCCGCCAGACTGCAATTATTCAGGCTAAACCACAGTTTATGGTTACAGCAACTTACTCAAATATTCAAAAGTATAATGCCCCTGAACCTTTAATAGCAAAAGCAGTATATGCAATTTTAAAAGAATGGATGGACACTGCTAAACAAAAACAGGGAGTTACAAAATATGATATAGCTCTACTCTCAAAGCCAATGGAAACTTTGGTAATTGAAAACACAGATTACTTCAATGGAGCAGATTACCTTCGAAAGATGTATGAGAACTTATATGAAGAGTTAAATCAATTAAATAAAATACCGAATATTTATCAGATTACAATTTCTGAAAATGGACACGAGTATAATTTAAAAGACCTAAGTTATAGATTAAGATATATCAAAAATTATATGCTCACTCCTATGTTTGATAATTTTTCATCCACCCCTATTTATAATAACAAATCTGAAGTTATAAGCTATTTAGAAAATCAATTAGAACATATCAAACTGCAACTTACTTCAATAAAAGAAGAAAAAATTAACTATGAAAATATGATTATCAATCATATTATAAGCTCACATGAACCATTGGTAAGCTTAAACAATAAGGCATCTGAATTGAAAAGAGATTTAAAGTTTTACAGTGATTTTTTTAAAATATACAAAAGCTCCAACAGCAATATTTCAAAAGAAAATATTAAAATAATTGAGAAAAAACAAAAAAAGATTTTTCTTGCTGAAAATAAAATGATACAATCAATTTACAATTTTTATATAAAAGCAAGCAAGTATAACTTAGAGAAAAAAAGCAGCTTTTATAAAATAAACGGATTTTCATCATATAATATTAAAAAGTTAAAATTTAAATACGTTGCAATAATAACAATTGCTTTATGGTTAATTATAGAAGTAATTTTTGCCCTTATTATCATTTTATTTGTATTCTTTAAAGAAATATTTAAAAACGTAAATTACGACAATATAAAATAAGCAGTAGCTGAATCTATGTTTAATTCGTTTATTCGTATACTTGTGTTACACAAAAAAGATTATGCTCACTTAATAGAAATATCATATGGCAGATGCAACATATTACATATAATATAGAAGAAATTGTCAAAAAACTAAATTTTTTACTTAATATCAAACTTAATTAACAAATCCCAAAATCAACAAATGATAAAAAAATTATTAAAAATACTGATAATTATTACATTGCTTTTTCTAGTTAATACTTTTATACATTCAAATTCTAAAACCAATTCAACTATTTTCCGAGCATGCTTCTTTCTTGATGTAGGATACTGGCCTTCAAATGTAAATGTACACGGACTTAATATAGGCCTGGCAACATGGATAAGCCCGGAATATGAAATTGTTGGTGCAGATATTGCATGGTTTGTTTCAGCAAGCAATAATGTCCATGGTTTACAATTAAGCCCGCTCAATCAAAGTCAAAATTCATCAGGCATGCAATTAGGATTCGCAAATTTTGAAAAGGAATTTACAGGATTTCAATTAGGTATATTTAATGAAGTTGGAGAATCTACAGGTTTTCAACTTGGACTTATTAATATATCTGAAAGAAATTCATCCGAATTTCAAATAGGATTAATTAATATTATGGATAATGGCTTTCTTCCTTGGTTCCCATTTATAAATTTCCCTATACAGAGTAAAAATAAAACTAGCAACAATCAACTAACAGCAAAGAACAGGCTTGAAAAACAAAATATTGCATTTTCACATATGAAATTTTTCATGGCTGCAGAAAAAGGAGATTTAAATACCCTTAAGCTATTTATTGAAGCTGGTATTTCTCCAAACGTAAAGGACAATGGCACAGCTTTGCTCTATGCAGTACGAGCTGGAAAATTAGATGCTGTAAAATACCTGATAAATCAAGGAGCTAATGTAAATGAACAAACTTATTGGGGGACACCGCTTGGCATAGCCTCCTATAAAGGGCGTTATAAAATAGCAGAATACTTAATCAATCATGGAGCTATTATTAATGATGATTCAAGAACTGGTATGTCTCCTTTGTTTAGTGCAGCAGTAACAAATAAAACTAAAATAGTTGATTTACTATTAAAAAATGGTGCTGATCCAAACTTCGAACAACCTATGACACAGGATACGCCACTAATTATAGCAACAAAAAAAGGCGAACTAAAAAATGTATCTATGCTTATAAAATATGGAGCTAACATTAACTATCAGACAGTTGGAGGTTTTACAGCATTAGACTGGGCGCTTTTAGATAACAAGATAAAAATAGTTGAACTGCTTGTAAACAACGGAGCTTATACTAAAGGAATTGAGAAAAATATAGGCCGTCCAATGCACTATGCTCTTGAGCGCGGAAATGAAGAAGATAATTTCCAACTTGCAGAATTACTTATAAAACATGGCGCAGATATTAATGCAAAACTTTATGGTGATATGCCACTGATTGTCTGGTGTGCCAAAAGAAAGCTAAACAGAGCTGTTAGATTTTTAATTGACAGAGCCGCAGATCTTTCAGCTACCAGCAAAAGCGGAATGACAGCTCTGGATTATGCATTGCAATTCAAAAATACCAAGCTTATCAACATCCTAAACCCGCGCAACAAATTAACAAATTAACAAATTAACAAATTAACAAATTAACAAATTAACAAATTAACAAATTAACCTGCTTGAATAATTTAAAAAATTCAATATAAATACAGCAAAGCATGGATAATAGCCTCAATCCTATTTAAAATAGCATTATTTCTAAATGTATATTTGTAAAGAATTAATGTGGCGGAGCTTGGAAAAATAGAAAGATCAAATCAGCTACCTAGCAACCAAGAACTAACAACAGGCAACAATAAACAAATTTTATGATCAAACAACCGCCAACGAAAAAAACTTGGACAAAAATCATAGACCACAAATCAACTCTTTTAAATTTCAAGTTAAAAGAAACATGGGCATACAGAGATTTGATTTACATGTTCATTCGCCGCGATTTAGTTGTACAATATAAACAGACAATACTTGGCCCACTTTGGTTCATAATTCAACCTATACTAACTTCTGTAACTTTTACTATAATTTTTGGCCGGATTGCCAATATTCCATCAAATGGCATACCTCATTTTCTTTTTTATTTGGCAGGCACAACATGCTGGGGATACTTTGCGACATGCCTCACCACAACTTCTTCTACATTTACGGCAAACCAGGGAGTTTTTGGTAAAGTTTATTTTCCTAGAATAACAGTCCCGATATCAATTGTAATTTCCAATTTAATTAAATTTGCCATCCAATTCATAATATTCATCAGCTTCTACTTTTATTTCATTCTTAAAGGCGCACAAATCAATATAAACTTTACTCTTATACTCTTACCTCTTTGCATAATAATCATGGCAGGTTTAGGACTAGGTTTTGGTATGCTTTTTTCGGCATTTACAACGAAATATAGAGATCTAAAGTTTCTATTAGAATTTGGAGTTCAACTTTGGATGTATGCAACACCAATAATCTATCCACTTTCAAATATTTCAGAACAGCATAGATGGTGGCTATCATTAAATCCAATGACTGGAGTTGTAATGACATTCAAATACGGTTTTTTCAGCAAAGATGTATTTGATATTAATTACCTTATTTACGGTTTCATTTTTATGATAATTCTTCTGTTAATAGCAACAGTAACATTTAATCGAGTAGAAAAAAACTTCATGGATACAGTTTAGAAATTAGTAGATAGTTGTTTGTTGATAGGGTAGAAAAGATTAAAATGGAATCATTTGAAGGTTTAAATTGTTATAAAATTGGAAGAGAGTTTAGAATTGAAATTTCTAAATTTTGTAAAACTCTTCCAAAATATGAAGAATACAGGTTAAAGGATCAAGTAACTCGCTCATCAAGATCAATAACAGAAAACATAGCAGAAGGATATGGAAGACACCATCACCAGGAAAACTTACAGTTTTGCAGAATAGCACGAGGATCATTGACTGAGGCAATAGAACAACTAAATATTTCATTAGATGAAGAATATTTGACACAACTAAAATATACCCAGCTCAGAAATTTAGCAGACAACGCATTGAAACTTTTAAATGGCTATATACGTTACCTCAAATCTTGCACTTCCAAAAAGAAACAACCAACTAACAACAACCAACTAACAACAACCAACTAATGAGTAAAGACGTAGTCATACGAATAGAAAACCTATCCAAACAATATAGATTGGGGTTAGTAAGCACCGGCACAATTTCCCACGATATCAACCGCTTTTGGAATAAAATCAGAGGAAAAGAAGATCCATATCTTAAAGTAGGAGAAACCAATGACCGTTCAGTTAAAGGTGAATCTGAATATGTTTGGGCGCTAAAAGATATAAACCTTGAGATAAAGCAGGGCGAGAGACTTGGTATTATCGGAAGAAATGGAGCAGGTAAATCAACTATTTTGAAAATACTCTCAGAAGTAACAGGCCCAACAACAGGTAAGGCAAAAATTAAAGGAAAAATTGGAGCATTGCTTGAAATTGGAACTGGATTTCATCTTGAACTCACAGGGAGAGAAAATATTTATCTAAATGGTACTATATTGGGAATGTGTAGAAAAGAAATAAACAGGAAACTTGATGAAATTATATCCTTTGCCGGCATTGAAAGATACTTAGATACACCTGTAAAGCGTTATTCATCAGGAATGCTAATAAGACTAGGCTTTTCTGTGGCAGCGCATTTGGAACCTGATATTTTAATTGTAGATGAAGTTCTTGCAGTTGGTGATGCCACTTTTCAAAAGAAAGCAATAGGAAAAATGAAGGAAGTTTCAGAAGGGCATGGCCGTACTGTGCTTTTTGTCAGCCACAATATGAGTGCGATTAAATCGCTTTGCACTAAAGCTGTACATCTAAACCAAGGTTGCTTAAATAAAATTGGAAAACCTATTGATATAATCCAAAACTATATAGAGAATGAAAAACTACAAAGCGTTAAAACTAATTGGTCTAAAAACAATATGCCTGGAGACAACACGGCAAAGTTATATTCAGCAAAACTAATAGATGAACATCATAATGAAGTTAATTGTATTGAGATTGATAAAAAATATGGAATAGAAATTGAATATATAATTTTAAAAAATGGAATTGCTCCAATTCCAAATATACATGTATTCTCATCCCTTAATGAATACGCTTTTGTAAGTTCTCCGTCGAAAGATAAAATCTCATGCAATAAAGGAAAGTATATAGCAATTCTATGGTTAAATGCGAACTTACTCAATGCAACTAATTACATGATTGGAATAGCGTTAACTAGTTTAAATCCACTAGTAGTTCATTGTTTTGAAAGAGAAGCGTTGTTTATTGAAGCTTTTGAAAATACGAATGAAAGAAATACAGATTACAGAGATACTATTCCTGGTATTCTAAGGCCAAAACTAGATTGGGATTGCGGAAAGGTTATATAATGAAAGTTTTAATACTAGCAGGTGGTTATGGTTCAAGACTTGGTTCTATTACTGAATTAGTCCCCAAACCTATGGTAAAAATAGGGAATAAACCTATTATTTGGCATATAATGAAATATTACTCAACATTCGGACATAATGATTTTGTTATTAGCTCAGGTTATAAAGCAGAAGCAATTAAAACATTTTTTTATAACTATAATGCAACCGCTAATGATTTTACTATCAACCTTGGGACAAAAAATATATCTATTCATTCCAATCATGACGAATCACAATGGAATGTCACTATAATTGACACTGGGCTTAAGACTTTAAAGGGCGCTAGAATTAAGCGTTGCGATAAATATATTGATGAGGTTAATTGTTTAACTTACGGAGATGGTCTTTCGAATGTTAATATTGACAAATTGCTTAAATTTCATAATTCTCATGGCAAAATTTTAACTCTTAGCGGAGTATCTATAGACTCCAAGTTTGGCGAGATAGTAGAAAATGACGGTTTAATTCGTTCGTTCAGCGAAAAACCAAAGCTTGCAAATAAATTCATTAATGGTGGCTTTATGGTCTTTAATAAAGAATTATTAGAATATCTTACATATTCAGAAGACTGTGATTTTGAAGTTGGAGCAATTGAAACATTGATTAAAAAAAATCAGGTGATGGTGTATAAGCACACAGGTGAATGGATGTGCATGGACCATGAAAGAGATTTATACAACCTAATTGATTTATGGAATCATAACAAAGCATTTTGGAAAACATGGAAATAAATAAATTTGTTTAATAATATATATAAAAATAAGCGTGTATTTATTACAGGTCATACTGGCTTTAAAGGTTCATGGCTAGCCTTTTGGTTAAAACAACTTGGAGCAAAAGTTTATGGGTATTCATTAGAACCTCCGATAAAATGTAATCATTACAGATTATTAAATTTAAATATTCAATCAACATTTGAAGATATAAGAGATCACTGCAAATTGAGCAATGCAATTTCTTCCTTTAAACCTGATATTGTTTTTCATTTAGCTGCCCAAGCATTAGTTAGATTATCATATAATAAACCTATAAAGACTCTTGAAACAAATATTATTGGGACAGCAAATGTTTTTGATGTTTGTAGATTTGTTCCATCTATAAAAGCTATTGTTAATATCACAAGTGATAAGTGTTATGATAATAAGGAGTGGGTTTGGAGTTACCGTGAGAATGATCAAATGGGAGGGTACGATCCTTATAGCGTCTCAAAAGGTTGCTCTGAGCTTATAACATCCAGCTACAGGAATTCTTTTTTTAATTTAAATGATTATGGTTTAAAACATAATGTTTTATTGGCTAGTTGTAGAGCAGGAAACGTTATTGGTGGTGGTGACTGGGCCGATGATAGGTTAATTCCAGATATAATGAAAGCTGCGAATAAAGGTAAAACTGTTGATATTAGAAACCCTCATGCAACTCGACCATGGCAGCATGTGCTAGAACCGTTAAGTGGATATTTATCTATAGGACAAAAATTATTTGAAGGTAAAAAAGAGTTTGCTGATGGATGGAATTTCGGTCCAGGTACTAATGGTAATCTTTCTGTTAAAATATTAGCAGAAAGATTACCAAAGTATTGGAATAAAATAAAATTCAATGTGAATAAAAATTTAAATACCATGCATGAAGCAGGCTTATTAAAACTTGACTGTTCCAAAGCTTATAATAAATTATTATGGAGAGGTGTTTGGGACACTGATACCACCCTTATGAAAACCATTGCCTGGTATAAAAGCTATTATGAAAATAAAGTGGTAAATACTGGACTTGATCTGAATACATATATCAGTGATGCAACTAAAATTAACTTAAGCTGGACAAAATAAATTTAATGAAATTTTATGAATTATATTTGGAAGGTGCATACATAATTGAACCAAATATGCTATCAGATAAACGAGGTGAATTTGGAAGAATTTACTGCAAACAAGAGATGCATAAAATTTACTTCCCAAAAGAAATAGTCCAAATTAACCATTCAATAAACAAAAAAGTTGGCAGTATCCGAGGCATGCATTATCAAGTTCCTCCAAAATGTGAATCCAAGATAGTCAAATGTATGAAAGGTTCAATTTATGATGTAATTGTTGATATTCGCAAAGATTCAAACACTTTTTTAAAGTGGCATGGAATAAAATTATCTAAAACTAATAAAAAACAACTATATATTCCGGAAGGGTTTGCACATGGATTTCAAGTTTTAGAATCAAATACTGAATTGATTTATTTTCATTATGAGTACTATTCTCCTGAGTGTGAAAGAGCATTGAAGTTCGACGATCCAGTACTTGGAATAAAATGGCCATTAAAAAGTAATATAGTTTCTCAAAGAGATTTGAATCATCCATATATTGATGACAGTTATAGAGGTATTTAATTATGCAATGTAGATTTTGTAACAATAGTCTTGAACATATTTTTGTTGATCTTAATAATTCACCTCCATCAAATTCTTATTTAACAAAAAAACAACTTAATGAAGCTGAAGTCTATTATCCACTAAAAGTATTTATATGTGATAAATGTTGGCTGATACAGATCGATGAATATAAAAAATCAAAAGATATTTTTGATAATGAATATGCGTACTTTAGTTCAATGTCCAAGTTATGGCTTGAACATTCTAAAAAATATGTTGATATGATTGCAAAGAAACTTAGTCTCAGCAAGTCATCTCAAGTTGTGGAAATAGCATCAAATGATGGATATTTACTTCAATATTTTAAAGAAAAACAAATCCCCTGTCTAGGTGTAGAACCTTGTTCAAACACAGCATTGATTTCTAAAGAAAAAGGTATAGAGACGATTGAAGAGTTTTTTACTTTTTATTTTGCTGAAAACTTTATCACTGACAGAGATAAAGTTGATTTAGTACTTGGAAATAATGTTTATGCCCACGTTCCGAATATAAATGATTTTACTAGGGGATTAAAAATAATTTTAAAAGATAGTGGTACTATTACCCTTGAGTTCCCTCACTTATTAAATTTAATAAAATATAATCAGTTTGATACAATTTATCATGAACATTTTTCATATTTATCGTTGATTACTGTTAAAAGGATTTTTAACAAATTTGATTTAGAAGTTTATGATGTTGAAAAAATAAAAACACATGGAGGCTCTTTAAGAATTTACGGTAAGCATTTAGAAAATAAAAATATTTTACAAAGTAATTCAGTGCAAAGACTTTTGGATGAAGAAATTAAATATGGTCTTACGGATATTAATTTTTATATTGCCTTCAAAGATAAAGTTAATAAAATTAAATATGATTTTATTGATTTTCTTATTAAACAGAAACAGAAAGGTAAAACAGTGGCTGCATATGGAGCTGCTGCTAAAGGAAATACTTTTTTGAATTATTGTGGTATCAAAAATGACATGATAGACTTTGTTGTTGATAGAGCTTGCTCGAAACAAAACAAATATTTGCCTGGCAGTCATATACCAGTAGTAACTGAAGAAAGTTTAAAAATAACAAAACCAGATTTTTTAATATTATTTCCTTGGAATTTAAAAAAGGAATTGGTAGCTCAGTTAAATTATATTCGTAACTGGGGTGGTAAATTTGTAATTTCAATTCCTAAACTGAAGGTGTTTTAATGCAAAAAATCCTTGTAACTGGAGCAACAGGTTTCATTGGCAACTACGTAGTTGAAGAATTATTAAAAAATGGGTATGATGTAATTGCATCTGGTATTGAAAAAAACATTGATAAAATACATTGGAAGTCGGATGTTAGATATATTCAGTGTGATCTTAGTAAAAAAAAGGAAAATTTCTATAGTTACCTTTCCAAACCTGATATCTTAATCCATTTAGCATGGAAAGGACTCCCAAACTACAATGAATTATTTCATTTTGAAGAAAATCTATTTGATAGCTATAGATTTATCAAAAATATGATAAGCAATGGATTAAATAATTTATCTGTAATTGGGACGTGTTTTGAATATGGGATGCAAAATGATGGATTATCAGAAAACCTTCCTACTTTTCCAGTAACTGCATATGCTTTGGCTAAAGATACTTTAAGAAAGTTTATTGAACAACTAAATACCCGAATTAATTTTAATTTTAAATGGATTAGACTTTTCTATATGTACGGAAAAGGCCAGAATAAGAGTTCTATTTTATCTCAATTGGATACAGCTATAGACAATAGTGAACAAATATTTAATATGTCCAAAGGAGACCAGCTTAGAGACTACCTACCCGTTGAAAAAGTTGCAGAATATATTGTAAAAATATCTTTACAAAAACAAATAACAGGAATTGTTAATTGTTGTAGTGGTCATCCTATTTCAATACGTAGTCTAGTTAAAAATAGAATAAAAATAAGGAAGTCTCCAATTAAATTAAATCTTGGATTTTACCCATATCTAAAATATGAACCTATGTTTTTTTGGGGAACTGATACAAAACTTCAAAAAATACTTAATCATGTATAGTTTTGTATTTAGCATAATTTCATATTTCGATGTAATTACAGGTTACAAAATAAGTTTTATTTGATGAAAAAAAGTATTTTACACATAACTGGACATTTTGGTGGAGGTGTTGGAAAAGTTTTAACGGCACTAATTAAAAATTTATTGGAAACAGATAATAAGTTTAGTCATTCTATTGCAAGTTTAGAATATATAAATGACTTTGGTGCTAAATGGTGTAAAGAAAATAATATCAAAAATTATGGCGAGATTCCTCCTGATTCGCCTTTCTTACATCAATTAGTTAAAGAAAGTGATATAGTACATTTGCACTTTTGGAATCATCCTCTTATTTATCATTTTTTATATTCTTTTAGCGGGAAAAAGGCTAGAATTATTATCTGGTCACATATTAATGGTCACCACGCACCATATATTTTCAGTGAAGAAATAATTAGGTTTCCTGAGTTCTTCGTATTATCAACAGGTTTCAGCCTAGAATCTTCTATCATTAAAAATATACCAGAAGAATATAAACAGAAACATTTAAGGACTGTGTTTACATCTGGGGGAATAGATGGATTTAAAGATTCAACGCTGAATCCTCACGATGGGTTCAATATTGGTTATGTTGGCACTGTCGATTATTGTAAAATGCACAGGCACTTTATAGATTTATGCGGAAATGCAAATATTCCAAATTTTAAGATAATAGTTTGTGGTGGAAATAATCATAAGGAAATAGAAAAAGAAGCTATTGCAAAAGGATTTAAAAATTTATTTGATTTTCGTGGACAAGTTAAAAATATATTAGATGTATTTTTAGATTTTGATATCTTTGTTTATCCTTTATGCAAAAATCATTACGGAACTGGAGAACAAGCATTGATTGAAGCAATGGCTGCAGGAATTCCACAAATTGTTCTTGACAATGGAGCAGAACGTTATGTTGTTGTCAATAACAAAACAGGACTGATTTCTAGTAATGAAGATAACTTTACACAATCAATTGAAAAACTATATAATAATGTGAATTTACGCTTAGAAATGTCAAAATATTCTCGTAAACATGCTCATAACTATTATTCAATTGAAAAAACTGTCAAAAATTGGCTAAATGTATACTATGAATCACTAGAGCGTGAAAAATCTGAATGCTATTTTAAGCCTATTGAACTTAAAAGTATGAATAATTTTGACTTACCAACAAAACTATTTTTAACTGGTCTTGGAAGCTCAAAAGCAGCTACACTTTACCAAGAAGCTTTTACTTACTTTCCTGATGATATACCAGATTTCTTAAGAAAAAAAATAAGAAATTTACCACCAATATTTAATGGACAAACAAAAGGTAGTATTGCACATTATTATAAAATATTTAAAAACAGTAAATCATTAAAATATCTGAACAAATTATCAAATGGAGCATAGAAGCATATAAAAATGGCAGCAAAAAATGAACCAAGGATTAATTTGAATGATCGCACGCCTTTGCAAAATGTAATTCCGCTTTCAACTCCATTTGTACTCTTCCTTGATCCTTCCAGTTTATGTAATTTTAAGTGTAAATTTTGTCCTACTGGTGAACCTGCATTGCTAAAAACAACAAACCGCTTCCAAGGATTGATGGATCTTGATTTATATAAAAAAATTATTGATGATCTACAAGAATTTGATAGACCATTAAAAGTTTTGAGATTATATAAAGATGGTGAACCATTTCTTAATCCTCATTTAGCTGAAATGGTTAGTTATGCAAAAGAATCAGGTTATGCTAATTTAATTGATACAACAACTAATGGGGCTCTTCTAACACCAGAGAAAGCTATGCCTGTAATAGAAGCAGGAATTGATCAGATTAATATCTCTCTTGATGGTATGTCAAATGAACAGTTTTTAGAATTTACAAGAACAAAAGTAGATTTTGATAAATTTGTTAAAAATATTAAATATCTATATAAAAATAGAGGCGATTGTAAAATTTTAATAAAAACTGTGAATGAGATACTGGATAGTGAGTCAAAAAAACGATTTTTAGATATTTTTTCTCCCATTGTAGATAAAATATTCATTGAAAACATTGCACCTTGCTGGCCAGGTTTTGATGTTGAAAATAAATTTAATGTCGAAATTACAAAAGGAATATATGGACAAAAAATAGAACAAGTAGAAACCTGTCCCTATATTTTTTACCTAATGGCAATTAATTCCAGTGGTCTCGCAAGTCTTTGTTTTTTGGACTGGGGTCATGACTATATTATAGGTAATACTAGGTGCCAGTCAGTTAAAAACATTTGGAATTCACAAGAACTATTTGATTATCAGGTTAAATTTCTTAAAGGTGATAGAAAAAATATTAAGTTCTGTAAAGACTGCAGCCAACTGACTCATTGTATGGCTGATAATATTGATGACTATGCAGATGATTTATTAGATAGAATTAACTACAAATGTCAATGATAAGTTGGTCAAAATAGCTGGAATAAATTATTTTGTAAAAATAACTATCACTCCCACTCGAAATACTGTTCACCAGTATTTCACGATATTAATTGCATGAAAGAGCTTTTTCTCCAGCACAACTTCTGGTGAAAAGACTTTAGATTTGATTATTATCAATAAGTGGACGTTTAATGTTCATGAAGTACAAGTTTAGGAGGTACAGAAAAATGGATATGCCTTCAGTAAGTGTTTGCATTCCTAATTACAACAATGCAAAATATCTTGAATCTTGCATTCAAAGTACACTGGCTCAGACCTACCAGAATACTGAAGTGGTTTTGGTCGATGATTGTTCTACGGATAACTCGTTGGAAATTGCAAATAAATATAAAGACCAAATTCGTGTTTTTTTTAACTCCACAAACCTTGGTCAGCCAAAGAATACTAACAAATCCATAGAATGCAGTACTGGAAAATACTTAGTGATTCTTCACAGTGATGATCTTCTTCTTCCAAATTTTATTGAAAAATTAGTGCCTATCCTCGAAAGTTACCCTAATGTCGGCATTGCGATTGGAGAAAGAATGACTACGGATGAGACAGGGAACTTCACAAAAGTTGCTCCATTATACAAGACCAGTTGTATTATCCCAGGGGAGAAACAGGCCAAGGTATTCATGATGACCTCAGTTTTACCATGTCAAGTGCTACTTCGTCGTGATGTGTTTTTAAAAGTAGGGAGAATTGATGAACGATACATTGTTAATCTTGATGGATTGATGTGGTTTAAGTGCGCTCTTATAAGTGATGTTGGTTATATTCAGACCCCAGTTTCTGTTTATCGCAACCATGCAGAAAATACAACCGCCCAATATAATCAATCCATTGATTTGATGGTGGAATACTATTGCACTCTAGCAGAAATGTTTAGGCTTGCTAAATGGAGGTCTTACCTTGAGGATTTTTTTAGTGCTGCAGTTAAAAGAGCTGGCCATTTGACGCTTAGATACATTCATAGTGTCTTTCGATCAAAAAATCTTGAACTGGCCAAAAGATGGTTAGCGCTTGCAATTGTGTATGATCCAGATTTGATAAATAATCATACGTATAAAACACTAAAATATTGCGTGGAATCGGATGGTGCTGACTGGTTTCAGCTTTATCAAAGGCTGATTGATACGATGGAGCCTGAGGTTAGACAATTTAGCTACGATCCACCAGAAGACTTTGTTCCCTATGACAACTAAGATCAACAATCGTAATGACTCCAATCCTGGTGATCTTATTTCAGATTTACTGGATATTACTGAAAGCAAGACAAGTTTAGATTTCACCTGGATAGTGGATAAACTTAAGAACAAAAAAATCATTATCTATGCTGCTGGAAAAATAGGCGAAAGAGTTTATCGTTTCTTTTTACATTTTGGGATTTCTGTGGCTTTCTTTTGGGATGCCAAAGCAGAACTTATCAGAAAGGTTGGTAATATAAAAGTTCTAAAACCCGATTTTCAACAAATACCTATGGAGGACAGGGACAAATATATCGTTGTGGTTACAGTTTTTTCTGAGCGTGTATGTCATATGATCAGTAACAAGTTAATTGAACATGGGTTTTGCAATACTATTATGGACAAAAAATTTATTAATTTATTGATTTATGTTGAGTGTAGGGCAAATGTCAACGAAGAAAAATTTCAATTCAACATAACTACTTGTCTCTTTTGCCCTTTTGCAAGAGAGAACGAGACTCGATGTGACATTTTTGATGATTATGTGAAGAATAATTTTATCAGGGACAAGCTTTCCTCTGCTTGTAAAAATGCCTTGATCATTCCCATGATGGGGGTACTAGTATCAACCAGATGTAATCTAAGGTGTAAGGGCTGTAACCATCTCAGAGAATTTTATAAGCCTTCTGATAACTTCGATATAGAAACAGAACGTATTTTTGATGACTTGGGTAGAATTTTAGATGCGGTTGATTTATTATATACCCTTGTTATTGTTGGGGGGGAGTCTTTTCTTCATAAAGACTTGGAAAACATCATTGATCGCGCTTTACGTCTTCCTAAAATAGGGATTATTCACATCATTACTAATGGAACGGTTATGCCAAAAAACGAACGTGTTTTTGAGCTATTATCCAATCCTAGAGTGGTTGTTGCAGTTACAGATTATGGTGATAACATTCACGAAAAGCTACAAGTGAACATTAAGTTATTTCTTGCTAAAATGGACAAATTTAACGTGAATTATAGATATACAAAACAAATGGAATGGTTTGATTTTGGAAACTTTGAGGAACGTGGTTATTCCAGAGAAGAACTTTCTCGAGTCTTTTCCTCCTGTTGTTTTGTTACAAACGATCTTTTTAACGGTAAATTACATAAGTGTAGTCGCAGCGTGTTCGGTACGTATTTGGGAAAGATTCCTAATTCCCATTCTGATTATGTAAATGTAAGAAATACATCAAGAGAAGATTTACGCAATAAATTAATTGATTATTTTGACAAAAAACATACAGTGATGTGTCGATATTGCAACGGAACCTCTACTGCTACCATTGAAGCAGGAAAGCAGATTATGACTCGAGATGTTCTCTCCAGTTCGAATAATTAACGTACGTGAAATATTCTGGTCAAAACAGTGATAAGACGTCGTTTTTCTTAGATTGATGAATAGAAATTAGGAGCGTATTAGGTTTAGGTATTATGAAAAAATTATTGATGGTAATTTTTACTGAAAATTTTTCTTGGGGCGTGGGAATCCTTTCATCACTTGCACAAAACTATGGGTGGGATGTCGATATTTTGTTTCTCCATTCAGGTGACGTATATTCTCGTTTTATAACTTTTACTGAAAAATTTAGTCCAGATTTGATTTGTATCTCTTTCATGTCCTATGATCGTAAGAAAGCCATTGCTATAGCTGATCTTTCAAATAAGATGAAGATAAAAGTGATATGTGGAGGGGTACATCCAACATTTATGCCATTGGATGTTGCTCTAACAAATAAATTTGATGCTATTATCGAAGGTGATGGAATGGGTGTCTGGAAAGAAATACTTAACAACTACCATTCTCTTTCCAATAGTATGCTTATAAAGGGGAAACGAAACCACAATAGAAAACTATACACCAGTCTATTCTATTCATCATCACAAATAGAAAGGATGACGAAAACAAGAAGTGCTATGCTTTTGTCCTCTCAAGGGTGTCCATATAAATGTCGATTTTGCGCTTCAAGCAAATTGCAATATTCAGCTTACAAGCCTGAAGAGATTGTTAGTATGATGTCACAACTCAACGAGAAATATGGCGTTAATAATTTTCAATTTTTTGATGACCTTTTCGCTTGTTCGGCACAAAGATGTAAAAATATACGAGAAAAGGTTGAAGAACATTTTGACTCTGAAATTAAGATAAAATATGGCAATTTCGTGATGGCACGAGCTTCTGGGTTTAATGAGTTAATTGCTACAGAATTGGTAAAAATGGGAGTTGAATGTGTGAATTTTGGAATAGAGACAACTTCTCCTAAATTACTGTCCTTTTTGAACAAAAAACAAACTAAAGAAGATTGCTACAAAGCGATGAGGATTTGTAAAGATTACGGTTTGATTCGTAAAGTAAATTTAATGTTTGGAGTTCCTACTCAAAGTCAAGATGATTATGAATTTACTTTACAATTTGTAAAAGAAACCAGGCCTGAAATAAAATCGTGCTTTTTCTTTGCTCCACTCCCTGGATGTGATCTTTATAATTATTGTTTTGATAATGCTTACCTTCCTGATTCCTATGATCGTAATAGATTCGATTGGTTTGGTGCAAAAACTGATGGTTTTGCCGATATTCAATGCCGCCTTAATAAAGTGGACTATGAGATGGGAACTGCATATAAGGAAAAAATTGAACAGTCAGAGTATTATTACCAACTGAATAATTTAGTTAAAAGTATTAAGATGATAGATAGACATTCCTGGGTAATTTTTGGAAGTTCAAGAACATATTATTTTAAAAAATTTCTAAAACATTTGTCTTCTCTTGAATATTTAAACTGTCTTGGTTACATAGATTTAGAGGAAGAAGGTGAATTTCTCATAGGTAATAATCCTAAATTACAAAAATATAGTAGAAGTGGCCTTAATAAACCTCGATTATGCATAACCTACTGTTATTTGGGTGGAGAAGACTTCAATTTTATGAAAAGAGCTGTTGACAGTTATTTTGATAATATCCCATTAATTTCTCTTTCTTCTTTCAAAGGGCACAGTGTTATAGATATTCAAAATATTATAGAAAATATTACAATTTAGGATCATATTATCATAAGGGATTTGTATATGAAGAACGAAAATCAGTTCCGGATTAATACTAAGAATCGAACTTCTTTAGAAAATGTAATTCCTTTGGATACTCCATATGTTATTTATATCGATCCTTCAAGTGTTTGCAATTTCCGTTGTAAATTTTGTCCATCAGGAGAGGATGATTTGATCAGAAATACAACACGTTGGTCTGGTATTTTATCTATGGAGATTTTCAAGAAGGCCATTAATGATTTAGCTGAATTTGATAATCCAATTAAAGCGTTAAAACTTTTCAAAGATGGAGAGCCACTCTTAAATAAAAATCTTCATAAAATGGTTAAGTATGCAAAAGATTCCGGTTTAGTAAATTTTATTGAAATAACAACAAATGCTTCTCTTTTAACTCCTAATATGGTTGATCAGCTTATTGAAGCAGGATTGAACCGTATAAACATTTCTTTATATGGTATGTCCTCTAAGGATTTTCTCAATTTTACACGAACAGGAATTGATTTTGATAAATTTCTTTCTAACATTCGTTATCTGTATGAACATCGTCAAGATTGTAAGGTTTTTATTAAAACGACTGTTGGTATATCTGAAAAATCTGTAAAAGAAAAGTTTTTAAAAATCTTTACTCCCATTTGCGATTTTATAAATGTTGAAAATATTAGTCCTTTTTGGCCAGGATATGAATTTCAGGATAGATATGATATCAAATTAAATACCGATGAAGGAACTTTTGGGAGTGTACTTGAAGAAAAAGCTGTATGTCCATATCTTTTTTATGCTCTTCCTATTAATTCTGATGGTTCAGTCGATCAATGTAGTTGTGATTGGCGACATGATTTTTTGATAGGCAACGTGAAAAAGCAAAGCCTTAAGGAAATATGGAATTCAAAAAAACTTTTTGATTTGCGTATGCTACACTTACAGGGAAGACGAAAAGAGCATTCATTATGTAAGAATTGCAATGAAATTTCATATGAATCGATCGATAATATAGACAACTATACAAAAAAGATAGCTAAAAAATTATGCAAACAAAGAAATTAGGATGGACAGATCTTGAATTGTCAACAATTGGACTTGGATCGTGGGCTTTAGGAGGTGCTGATTGGGAGTACGGCTGGGGTTATCAAGATGACAGAAAATCTATTTATACAGTTCAACGCGCTCTAGAATTGGGAATTAATTGGTTAGACACAGCACCGATTTATGGACTTGGTCATTCTGAAGAAGTTGTGGGTAAGGCTATTAGATCTTTATCTCATAAACCAGTTATTTCTACTAAATGCGGTCAGATTATGGATAAAAGTGGAAATATATGTAGTTGCCTGAAGAAAAATAGTATCCGCACAGAAGTTGACGCAAGTTTAAAAAGACTTAAAGTAGAAGTTATTGATCTCTACCAGATTCATTGGCCTCTTCCTGATAATGACATTGAAATAGCCTGGATTGCCATAGCTGATTTGATAAAAGAAGGCAAAATTCTTTATGCAGGAGTAAGTAATTTTAGTATTGAACAGCTAAAACGTATTCAGTCTATTCATCCCGTAGCCTTTCTTCAACCACCTTATAGTATGATCAAGAGGGGGATTGAAGAAGTTATTTTAGATTATTGTCATGCAAACAAGATCGGAGTAATAGCTTATAGCCCCATGCATAAAGGACTATTAACAGGAAAATATAATATTAAGTTAATACAAAATTTACCTAATGATGATCACAGAAGTAATGACAAACGTTTTCAGGAACCCGAGTTAAGTGCTAATCTTAAATTGGTTGATGGCCTAACATCTATAGCTAATAAGAATGGCAAAACAGTGGGAGAGTTAGCAATCGCATGGGTTTTGCGACGTCCAGAGGTAACTGCTGCCATCGTAGGAGCAAGATGCCCATCTCAGGTCGAGGAAAATGTCATTGCCGGAGAAAGAGCTCTATCTAAGGAAGATATCATAGCTATAGAAACGTTGCTTGTTCAACGTCAAAAGACATTTGAGCATAGTTAATAGGTTTAATATTGAGATAGATCGAAGAACAAGTATTTTAATATAATAAATCAGGTAGAAAAATGAATGATTTCAAAGAGTTTGAAGATAAATCGAAAGAAAATATTAATGCTCAAAGCAATGATATTGAATTACAAAAGCTATCTTTTGATTGGTTTGTAAAAACATGTGAATATAACTACTGTTTTAATAATAAATGGTTGGGGATGCCTATTGTCCAAACCAATCAAGATATTGTAGCCCTACAGGAAATAATTTGGAATATAAAACCAGAATTAATTATTGAGACTGGTATAGCACGAGGAGGATCTCTTGTTTTTTTTGCCTCAATGCTCGAACTCCTTAACAGGAATGGTCATGTGTTGGGGATTGATATTGATATTCGTCAACATAATCGCATAGCCATTGAGAACCATCCTATGTTTAAAAACATTACAATGTTGGAAGGCTCCAGTATCGATGAAAAGATTGTAGAAAAAGTTCAATGTTTTGCAAAAGACAAGCAAAGTATACTAGTTAGCCTTGATTCAAACCATACTCATGCACATGTTCTACGTGAATTGGAATTGTACGCCCCGTTGGTAACGGTTGGCAGCTATTGTGTTGTTTTTGATACTGGCATTGAGCATTTTCCACAGGAAATGTACATTGATCGTCCTTGGGGGAAAGGAAATAATCCTAAGACAGCTGTGCTAGAATTTTTGAAAAATAGGGATGATTTTATGCTTGACAGGGATATTGAAAATAAATTGCTCATCACCGGCGCTAGAGACGGTTTTTTAAAGAAAGTTAAGTGAAATTTACTAGACAAAGAAGATTCAGCAGAAAGAGAGTAAAAAGTCAATATGGGTGTTTCTCCAAATACATGATAAATTTATAATTGATGGAAGTATTCAAAATAAACTGTTAATAACCGTAGCCCCAGATGGATATTTAAAACGAGTAAAACAATAACTGAACACCTGTAACCCAGGAAGATATTTCTCTATGCATAAAATAAGCCCCTTTTTTAGTATAATAATTCCTACAAGAAATAGAGCTGATACTTTATATTATTCAATAAAAACTGTTTTAAATCAAAATTTTTCAGATTATGAATTAATAATATGCGATAACAATAGTACTTGTGAAACGGCAAAGATAGTTGCTGATTTTAATAATGATAAAATTAAATATATAAAATCTGAAAAAGATTTAGCGATGAGTGATAATTGGGAATTGGCTCTATCTAAAGCATCAGGTAGATATAATATAATATTCGGCGATGATGATGGAATTATGCCCTACGCCTTAAGTGAACTGTTTATTATAATTAATAAAACTGGAGCTAAATTAATAAAATGGGATCGAATTTTCTATAATTGGCCTACAATAATCGTAAAAGAAGTTGCAAATTTAACTACAGTTCCACTGGGTTCATCTTTTAGGTATGTTGATTCGTATAAGTTAATCAGGAAAGTGATAAAAAATAAATTAGGATATGAATACCTGCCAATGTTTTATAATTCTGCAGTGCATAAAGATTTAATAGCAAAAGCAAAAAAAAAAGCAGGGAGAGTATTTTATGCAACTCAGCCAGATATATATTCAGGTTACCTTTTTGCTCATTTATCAAAAAAAACTTTAATAATACAAAAACCAATGACAATTAATGGAGGTTCAGCAAATAGCAGTGGTTCTGCAATAAATACTAAAAAATTCCAAGAAAGAATTGATGCTTTTAATAGTTTATATACTAATAGTTTAATAACATTTAATAAGTCTATTCCTCAAGTAAGGAGTGTTTCAGGATATAT
Source organism: Victivallales bacterium (assembly GCA_036011305.1). Taxonomy (GTDB): domain Bacteria; phylum Verrucomicrobiota; class Lentisphaeria; order Victivallales; family GWF2-38-69; genus DASCNA01. Next base: position 424 of record DASCNA010000090.1, on the reverse strand, counting down.
TATAGAACCTTTTCTTCAACTCAAAAAAATATATCCTGAAATAACTTATAATATTAAAAGAAAAAAAATTATTACTGCTATAGCAAATAATTTACAAGTCTTGGATATAGAAGAATGGAATGCTTCAAGAAATATTATCGCTTCTAGTATAAAAAATAATAAAAAATTAAATAGATGGTTTCAGAAATATTGGGAAAAATTAGGTATAAAAATAATAAGAAAATATGAAAAAAGTAATAATCCAGTTTTATGTGGTGAAACTATCACAATCGATGCATCAAACTTTAATATAACTAATGTATACGAGATTTCAGTCTTTGTAAGTAGTTTATTAAAAGGCTATAATCTTGATGATAAAGAAGTAGACAGATTAATAAAAGAAGCTAAAAGCTTAAAAAGAATTATAAAAAATATAATAAAATAT
>DASCNA010000089.1:0-4588 GCA_036011305.1 Victivallales bacterium | reverse complement strand
ATAATCCCAATAAAACAACTGAAAAGGCCACTCTTTTTTTCCACTTACAAGTTTTTGAGTATTAGCCCATGATCCCCAGCAAATCATTGTGATTATACACATAAAGACTGCCACCGCATAAGACGCAATAATAACCATTTTTCCCCCTTATTTATAATTAATGTAAGAACACCTTATATACTTACATTTATATATTCCTAGTTACAAGCTTATTGATTTACAATAGCTATTTTTATCCCCTTCATACTAACATTTGCTTCCAGAGCATCTGTAATCTGCTCTAGTGAAAATTTATGGGTAATCAAGTCGTTAATTGGTAATCCTATTGCATCAGCTCTTTTCAAAAAATCAAAAGTTATTGGATAGTCCTGAACAGTATAAACCCAGGATCCAACTGCTGTAACTTCTTTATTACATAAATCCTGATGATGATTAATGCTGCATTCTCCTCCATCCATGAAAAATCCAACTTCGCATAATCCGCCACCGCGTCTTATTAATTTCCAGGAGTTTCCACCGGCTTTTGCTACTCCTGTACACTGGAATACAAAATCGGCTCCTAATCCATTTGTACATTCTTTTACTTCTTTCAATACATCTTCAAATGAATTAAATTCAGTAAAATTAATGCATTTATCTGCACCCATTTTTTCAGCTAATTCAAGACGGTTCTTATTTCCATCTACTGCAATAATATTCTCTATTCCCATAGTTCTTAATACAGCAAGAACTAAAAGACCGATCGGTCCGCATCCCTGAACTAAGACTTTAGTATTAAAAGAGAGTAATCCTGTTTTTTTTGCACGTTCTACAGCATGTACTGCAACTGCTGCAGGTTCAACCAAAATACGTTGATCAAGTGTCATAGAACTAACATTGAAAAAATTTGAGTCTTTTCTAACAAGCATATAATCAGCAAAATAACCATTCAGATGCTTTTCATCATCTGGAAATAATCCATAAACACCTAAAGATTCACACATATTGCTTGCAGCAGGTGTATTTTTACATGAATAACATTCTCCGCATGTTAAAATAGACGTAACTATTTTATCTCCGAGTTTAACAGATATACCTGATGAATCTTTTTTAACGTTTTTCCCTATTTGAACAATTTCACCTGTTCCTTCATGACCGAGAACTACTGGACATAATCCAAAAGGATCTCTATTATATTCATGCCCATCTGTTCCGCAAACTCCGCATCCTTCTATTTTAATAATCATTTCATCATCAGAGATTTCAGGGATTTCAAATTTCCGAATCTCAAATTTTTTTGGAGCTACAAGCATTTCTACTTTAGATTCTTTCATGATAATCATCCTTAAATTTTAAATTCATAAATTGCTATATAATTTCAACCATTAACATAAAGGAGAAGATTAGGAGTTATTTGGAAGTACATTTTTTATATTTCCAAATTTTCCCTAATCCACTCCTTTACATAGGAGTATTAAAATCTTTAATAAATTCAATTCGTTTTATATAATGGGCCAAAGTTTTCGCAGGCTCTGTAATCACTGTTTTCCAAATCAGATGTCCCGAAAGCATTCCATGCTGTAGGCCTGAAAATACGCTCTCTGGCTACATTATGCATATTAACAGGAATTCTTACCATTGATGCAAGTGTAATCAGCTTATCGCCTACATGACCATAGCTAATTGCACCATGATTTGCGCCCCAGTTTGCCATAACGCTATAAACATCAGTAAATGCTCCCTCTCCTGTCAGTTTTGGAGCAAACCAGGTTGTCGGCCAGCTCGGGCTGGTTCTCTTTTCAAGCTTATTGCTTACATCGTCGGGTATATCAACAGTATATCCCTCGGCTACCTGCATAACAGGTCCAATACCTTTGACTATATTAATTCTTGACATAGTTACTGGCATTTCACCTTCTGTCCTAAATTTAGATGAAAAACCGCCACCGCGAAAATAATCAAGTTCAGCAGGACTCCAGCACGTATTAGCCAGGCATTTATCTGCATCTTCTTTTGTAATATCCCAGAAAGGCTTCATTACTGAGTTTGATTTATCGTCTTTCTGCTGCCCAGTAGCATCAAGAGTAGTGGAACCTGAATTAATCAAATGAATAATACCATTTTCTGCTTTTCCTGATAAATCATGGCCAGTAACTCTTTTTACTGCTATCGGGCTCCAATATGTTCTGACGTCTGAAAAAATTTGAGCTCTGTCTGTCAATAAATGACCAAATAACATACTTGCAGCATTCAGACAATCATTTTCTGTAGCAACTACAAATGCTTCACGGATGCCGTTCCAATCAAATGATGAATTAAGAACAGCTTCCATAAAATCACCATTAGGGAAAAAATCAGTCCATTGACGCTGCCCCTGAAAACCTGAAGCAATTGCATTATGACCAAGAGCTTCTTCTCCATAACCCATTTCAGCAAGTTTAGGATTTCCAATCATCATATCGCGGGCAATCAGTACCATTTTTACTACAGTTTCCCACTCTTTGTCTTTCTGTTTCCGACTAGTCTGCTGGTTAGGTTTATTGCAGATATCTTCACTTTCATTACAGTTTTCTTTTACCCATATAAGAGCTTTTTCATACTCATCTGCATCATAAATTTCTTTTTCTATTCTGCGATGAAATTCAGTCATATCCACATACTCATTTCGCATTCCAAGATAATCCTGAAAAAATTCTTCATTAACAATTGAACCGGCTATCCCCATTGAAACTGACCCAAAAGCCAAATAAGATTTATTACGCATTTCAGCCACAGCTAAACCAGCTTTTGTAAAAAGTAATATTTTTTCTTTCACATCCTCTGGAATTACAGTATCATCGCAATCCTGAACGTCACGACCGTAAATCCCAAATGCTGGTAATCCTTTCTGATTATAACCGGCAAGAGCAGCAGCAAGATAAACTGCTCCTGGACGCTCTGTTCCATTAAAGCCCCATACAGCTTTTGGAATCAATGTATCATTATCCATGACTTCTGTTCCATAGCACCAGCATGGAGTTACAGTTAATGAAACTCCTACATTTTCTTTTCTAAATTTTTCACTAGCATTAACAGCCTCAACACATCCTCCAATACATGTATCTGCTATTACACATTCTACAGGTTCACCACTGGGATGTCTCAAATTTTCAGAAATAAATTTTGCAGCATTTTCAGCCATTCCCATAGTCTGTTCTTCAAGAGATTCACGAATTCCGCCGCGTCCATCAATAACAGGACGAATACCGATTTTAGGTAAATTTCCTTTTAAACGCATAATTAATTCCCTTTATTTTTTTTTATATTTAATTTTTAATTAACTTCCAAATTACTGAGTCCAATAGACAATAGAATTACTCAGTGTTGATATAATAATCTGTTCATTGATTACTTTATATTGCTTACTTATTTCCCTATGTTTCTCAGTTTAACACCGTTCATCAGATTCATTTCCAAATGCTCAAGCGAAACATCTTTTGTCTCCGGAGTGAAGAAATAATAGAGAATAATCAAAGCAATATTTATAATCCCCAAAAGAAGAAAAGTAGCTTCAGATCCAATAGAATTTATTATTGTTAAAAATGTTAAACCAATGATTAAATTTGTTATCCAGTTAGAAGTTGTACTGCATGCCATTCCAAAACCTCTTCCTTTTAACGGACAGATTTCAGAACAGAGAGTCCAGGCTATAGGGCCGGCACTAATTCCGAATGCGGCCATAAAAACAACTAGACATCCAACCGCAGAATACTGTGTCAATGTTGTTGTCATACCGATATGAAGAAGAAAAGCTAGAATAAGGAAAGGCACGCCCATTAAAACAGCCCCCCAGTACAATAAAGGTTTTCTACCAAATTTATCAATGAAAAATATAGCAATTATACCAAAAATCAGAAAAGTTACGCCAAGAATAACACCTCCCCACATTTGGGCCACATCTGAACTGAAGCCAAGAGATTGAAATACTTTTGGAGCATAATAAAACATTATATTAATACCTGTTATCTGCTGTGCAACCTGTATTGCTATGCCAAGATAGATTGCTTTTCTAAAATTTTTATTTGTTTTAAAAAGATTAAATCCGGTATTTTTTTCTCTTACAATTGCTTCAATTTCAGATAACTCATTTTCTACATCATTCTTATCATTTCTAATTGAATTCAAAACTTTTCTAGCATCTTCTTTTCTATTAACTAATACTAGCCATCTTGGACTTTTATATAAAAATATAACACCTATAAACATCAAAATTGCTGGTATAGCCAAAGCCCCTAGCATAGATCTCCATGAACCTGTGTATGTAAAATATGTATCTGTTAATAAGGCAGTCAAAATTCCTACATTAACCATTGTTTGATAAAAAGAAATAAGAGCACCTCTAATATGTCTTGGTGCGACTTCAGCAAGATAAAGAGGAGCATTAAATGCAGCCAACCCTACTGCGATCCCAATAAAAAATCTAAAGCAAATCAATTCTATTGATGATGTTGACAGATAACAGAGAACCGAAGCTACAATAAAGATTAGTGCGGCTGCGAGCAAAATATTTTTTCTGCCGAACCTATTTGAAATAAAACCACAACCTATTGTGCCGCATGTAGCACCTAAA
>DASCNA010000088.1:0-10120 GCA_036011305.1 Victivallales bacterium | reverse complement strand
GTATTTTATTATGAATTATATTACTTATAGTAACGATATATAATTTTATTATAATTAGCAAAATTATATTTTAATTTGGAACTAAATATGAAATACAGTGTTTATTTTTTCAAAAATAGTATGAATTCAGAAGTCAACTCTAACTATATATCTAATTAATTATTTTTATTCCAGAACAATCTTAGACAGCACAGATGAGATGTATTTTGCGTAAATTTTATCTATTTTCCTGCCACATAGATGCGTACAAAGAATTAGAGAATTTGTTAAGATCAATTCTAGTTCATTTTATTGTGCCAAACTAAGGATAAGCTGTTTAACAGGACAACACTCTTCACAATGAGAAGAGAATAAAAATCAATATTAAATTCCTAATATATTATTTTACTCTAAGTTATGTATATAAATTTGAATACTGTATAATAATCATTAGAATATATAAAATTTTGTATTCCTGTTAAATAATTATTTTGGAAATCAGAAATCATGAAAAAATATATAAAAATAGTTATCTTGATAATAGTAATTATCATTTTATGCTTATTCTTTTTATTTAAAAAAGAAGCTAAGAAAACTAATAAGATAAATGAAGTTTCAAATGCAATAGAGATGACCAAAGGCAAGCCTGCTCATGCTTCATCCAAACTGAAAAATAATTCAATGCAAGTAATTAAACTCCCCAAAGAAATCCAAAGCTTGGAAAAAACTAAAATAGTCAATGATATGCCGTCTAAACCTACAAAACTTGAATATAAGCCTCCTGTAGTGAATAAAGTTAAAAAATCAAAAGCAAACCAGGAGATTCAAATTTATAATACCCCATATTTTTCAATAAAATACTCAGCAGATGAATGGGATTATGCAGAAGGAAAAGATATGGATATACCAAGCTATATAAAAATCCCCAGGCATGTCCCGGTTGCAATGGTTGAGTTCATTAATAAAAAAGATAATAATTTAATTTTTATTTATGTCTCAAATTCAAGCAGAGTAAATTTTAATAAAATGAGTCAACAGAGAATAACCGATTATATACAATATCTCTATAATGACACTAGAAGTATTGATTTAACATTTAAAACAATAAACGGTTTAAAATTCGCCAGTTACCAGTTTTCACCAACAAACAACAGCAGCATATTAACAAAACAGTTCTTGGCTACAAAAAATGAAAAATTATTTAATATTGCATTTGTAGAAACTCACGCAAATCCTATTGATTTAGATTTCATAAAACACCATATAATTTTCAAATAAAAAATTTTCTGTTATTGCAAAAAAACAATATTTTAATAAACATATAAGGTTATTTGTTTATTCGCTTAAAAGCTATAGAGTTATAAATTTTAAATATTGAACAATCAACGATTATATTGCAGGTACATAAATGGCAGACTCGATAATATTACTTTTAATTTTAATTGGATTAGAACTTGTTTTAGGGATAGATAATATATTAGTAATATCAATTTTCGTCGGCAAACTTCCTGCAGAAAATAGAAATAAAGCCAGATTTACCGGCCTTGCATGTGCACTTATTGCCAGAATAATAATGATATATGTCATTGTTTCTCTAACGCGTATAGACTCTACTGTCATTTTTGATTTTTCCGTCAAGGATCTAATACTTCTTGCAGGAGGCATGTTCCTTCTTTGGAAAGCTGTTAATGAAATTCATCTGACAGTTGAATTAAAAGAAGACGGGGACAATGAACCTTCGATAAAAATCGGTAAAACCTTTGCATATATTATTATACAAATAATTATGCTGGATATAGTTTTTTCTATCGATTCAGTAGTAACGGCAATAGGTTTAACTAATCATTTATGGGTTATTATTTCAGCTGTATTAATATCATTTATTGCTATTTTGGGATTTTCTATACCTATTGGCAATTTTATATTAAAACACCCGTCAATTAAAATACTCGCACTGTCATTCCTTGTTACAATAGGCATTACCATATTCATGGAAGGGATGCATAAAGATGTTCCCAAAGAGTATATTTATCTTCCTATGGGGTTTGCACTTTTTGTTGAAATGCTTCAGATGCGCTATACTCATAATAAAAGAAAAAACAGGATTAAACTTAAAAGAGAAGCCAAAAAGAAAATAACTTAATTTAAACAATGACCATTAAAGATTACTAAGCTGGAGTGTTGAGTAATATTATGGAATTTTATAAGAATAAAGTTAAAGAATGGCGTAAAAAAAGAAAACTAACAATTGATGGTTTAGCTAAATATCTAGGAAAATCATTCAGGACAGTATCTGCATGGGAGAGAGGAGAAAGATTACCTAGTGAAACTGACGTTAGAGTTATAGCTAACGTATTATGTGTAGATATTACCACTATTTCTGACCTTGAGAATATCAATTTGAAAGAACTGCCTTATTATTACGACAATCTTAATTCTGTAGACACCCAAATTTATGACAATATTAATATTTTTTCTCCTTCAAAAATTGAAGGTCAACTGGAAATAAAAAGGGCACTTGAATCATTTAAGCAGGAAATAAAAATATTAAAAATTCAAAATATAAAATTCAAAAGGATTTTGGATTCTCTTCCTGCATATATTTATACTAAAAATGAAAACCTGGCATTTACATATGCCAATCCGGCTTTTCTTTCATTTTTAAATAAAACAAATGAGGAGATTATTGGTAGACATAACTATGATTTTTACAATAATGATGAATCAAAATATATCCGTGAAATTGAAAGAGAGATATTAAGCGGACTCCCAGTCATAAGTCGTAAAATTAATATTCCTCTTACTTCCGGTAAAAGAAAAGGAATATTAACTGGCAGGCCAGCCTACAGCTCTCAAACCGAGGGCATTACCGGAATAATAATCAGCATCAAAGATATTACAGACAGTGTAGCAATAGCTGACCGCCTTAACGTTCTTGAAACTGCAATTGAAAATTACAATACAGGTTTTTGGATACAGCAGTACCTGCCTAATAAAAAATGGCAGTTTATTTATATGAATTCAGCCATGGAAAAAATTTCAAATGTCAAATTAGGTCTTATTTACAAAGATTATAAAAACTGGCGGAAGCATGTGCATGAAGATGATAAACAAAATGTTACAAAATATTTTTTAAACAGAGAAACGGGCCTTTATGAGTACAGATTCATAGTAATGAATAAAACCAGGTGGTTCAGAAGCAAATTTTTCACCCTTGATTCAGATACATACGGTAAAATCAGATACGGTTTTATAGAAGATATAACTGACAGCAAAACAGCTTTAGAAATTAAAGAAATATTTGAGGACAATATAAATGAAATAAAAGATAGAATGATTTCTGTTTTTGATTTAACTAACCATAAATATCTGTTTCTGAATAAAGCTCATGAAAATATCACAGGATATTCCATAAAAGAGTGGTATAAAGATCCCTTTTTTATGAAAAAGAAAGTTGCTCATCCAGAAGATATTGGAGACCTGTTAAAAAAATATGATGGTGAAAGAAAAGATGTAAGAAAGCATACCTATAGAATTATTACAAAAAAAGGTAAAATTATTAAGCTGAAGTCAACTTTATACCCTGCTAAAACCTATAATTCTAAGTCCTGCTTCACTACTATTTCCAAGATCGCAGAAGATTAAAGATTGATATTCCTTTTTCTGCGAAAATATTTATTTTTATACTGACTGTTTAACAGCGATTCATCATTTTCTTTTATAGCTTTTTTGAGCAGTAAAAGCTGTTTACTGTCAAGAAACTGTTTAGTTATATCTCTTATAATACCAAAATAAATTTTTTCTCCATAAAATTCAGTACAGTATTCAAGATGCTTAACATCCCTGATTCTGCCGTCTTTACATAGAATTCTATATTCGTAGCTTTTTGGAAATCTTTTTTTAATTTTTCTTTCCTTGACTACTCTCTCTCTGTCATCTACATGAATAATGTCAAGCCAAGAAGATTTTTCATTATTTTCGTAACCTGAGAGTTTCTTTCCAAAATCGCCAATTTCATAATAAGAATCGAATTTTTCATCAAATTCTCCTGTTTTATTCATCCAGTATACGTCTTTAAACTGTTTAGCAGCAATCCGCATCAATTCATTTCTCATCTTATTTTCAAACTCTTCAGATATATCAGTTAAAACTCCAAAAATAATATCTTTTTCTTGAAATTTATAAATTTTATTTCTAATCCATTTTATCTTATTTCCAGGGAGCATTATCCTAAATTCAAGTTCTGCAGGAAATTTATTGAGTTTTACAATTTCATCATAATTCGAAATAACTTTAAGTTTGTCATCAGGATGAAGAAAATTTTTCCAAAGATGTGGGTTATTAAAGAAATCGCTCAGCTCTGTATCAAAAATATTTTTGACGGCATTTCCTATAAACAAATATTTCACTAAAGGCTTCAGTTTCATTATCCATATTCCATCATGGATAGAGTGAATTGAGTCCTCAAGCATATTCTGCTTTTCCAGTGCCCTGTCTAGATTTGTAACATCCTGAATTGTACAAAATATTTCTGTAATTTTATCATTTTCCATAGAAAAAGGTGTTACTGAAAGATAACCAGTTCTTTCGCCATCGCTGCCTGGAATAATAATTTTCTCATTATTTACTTCATTCCCTGTTGATAAAACATACTGTTCTATCAACCTCAACTGAGAAAGTGTTTTATCCTTAAAACCAAAAATATCCGAAAACTTAGCATTATAAAGTTCTTCTTTTTCCAAATTTACATAATCGGAAAAAGCTCTATTATTTTTTTTGATCCTCAAATCTGAATCCTTGACATAAAGAAAGAGTTTCAAAGAATCAACTACGTTCATTAATTTTGATAATTCGCCCTTGATCTTAATATTTTCAATTTTTATCTTTTTAAGGTTATCTTTCAGTTGAAGAATTTTCATCTTTTGATTAGCACTAAGAAGTCCAAATTCTTTCTCTACATCCTGATCTTCAGATAAGAGTGTTTCTGGAAAAGAAAAATTACTTAACCCTGATTCAGATTTAATATCAGAAATCTCATATGTTGAAATATTCAAAACCTTTGCCATGAGATTAATATCACCATTAGAAGGTGTAATCATACCTTTTTCCCATGTCCAGATTGTTTTCTTACTTTTACCTATTTTTTCAGCAAGAGACTGAACAGATATTTTTTTCTCTTTTCTAAGAATTTTAAATTTTTCAAAATCAAAGCTCATCTGAAATACACCCAATTAATTACTTTTTGTAATGATAAAAAACACATATTACTTATAGTAACTTTTGTTAATTAATATTTAAAGTAATTTTTGTTAATAATTTTAAAATCTGTATATATTAATTCATAAGAAAAAAAGTAAGCCTGAATACAACCTAGCACTGGGACAGGCAATATATTTTAAAAAGCAATCTCATATAGAGGTGTATCTGAGATATAACACCTGGCAATAAAACGATAAAGTCAAGGTATTAAAATAATGAAACTTAAAATGAGAACAAAAATGTTGCTGGTAATGATATTTGTTATAATATCCTATCTTATATTTCATACCATCATCATGATTAATACTTTAAAACTCAATAAATCTATAGCAGAGAATATTATTACTAAAACAAGTTCAATAGCAAGGGATCCGCAACTTAACAAAGTTAACTTCTGCAAAATGTATCTTTATACAATGGGACGCGCTATTGAAGAAAGCATCAAGACAGATATTTCTAGAAAATCATCTAAACTTATTGAAAAAACTATTAACTTTCCAAAAACAATAAGCAATACTAAAACTGCTACTTTCCTTGTTATTGACAATGAAAAAATTGTAAGCAGCTCAGACAAAAAGCAGATTGGCAAAAAATACAACAACCTTTTCAAAAAGTTCCCAGGAATTAGTAACTTTTTTAAAATGAAAGACAAGTTAAAAAATAAACAATACTTTAAATTTTTCAAAAACTCCAATGAAGTTCTGCTTATTGAGCGTATCCATGAAACAAAATATTATATAGTAGGCATGATCAACTGCCGTAGCGTACACCTTTCACCATCTCTAAAAGCTAGTAACAATAAATTGCTCGGCATGTATGTAATTCAAGAGATGAAAAATATGAGAGATAAACTTACTACTTCTTTAATTTATAATATTCTTATCACAATAATCGTTTTTATTTTTTGTTTCATTATCCTCATGTATATGTTTACAACCATAATCAGACCGATAACAATACTGAGAAAAAAACTCAGCATCATAGGAAAAGGTAATTTTGATATTAAAATGGAAGAAAAAGGGAGTTTGGAAACTGTAGATCTTATAAAAGCCTTTAACTTTATGGGCCATGAACTCAAAATGTACATAGAGAACCTTAAGAATGAAACAGCAAGCAGACTTTCTATTGAAAGTGAAATAAAAATAGCAGCCAATATTCAAAGATCTTTTCTCCCATTAATAGATGAAAATATGATACATAGAAAATTTACTATCTATTCAATGCTTGACCCAGCACATGATGCTGCAGGAGATTTTTATGATTACTTTTTTATCAATAAAAATAAACTTGCTATTATCATTGCTGATGTTGTAGGCAAGGGAATTTCTGCAGCATTTTTTATGGCTCTTTCTAAAACAATTTTACAATACACTTGCAAGGATGAACAAGAACCATCAAAAGCCCTTAACAAGCTTAATAAAATTTTATCACATAAAAATAAAGAGTTTATGTTTGTGACAATTTTTTTAATTTATTATAATATAGAAACCGGTGAAATCAGCTATTCAAATGGTGGTCATCATGAGGCACTTTTGGCAAATTCCACTGGAAACATAAGAAGGTTCGGGTCAGCAAACAGTCTTGCCGTCGGAGTTTCTGAATCATACGAGTATACACAAGGAAATGAGCAGTTAAAAATTGGTGATACTCTGTTTTTATATACCGATGGTGTCACAGAAGCATTTTCACCTAATGATAATCAATTTGGAGAAGAAAACCTTGTCCGAATAATTAAAGAGAACATTACACTGCCTCCTAATCTTTTATGTAAAAAAATAACAAAAACGGTCAGACGCTTTGAGAGACATAGCAGGTTTGATGATATCACTGTTCTTGCTTTAAAAAGAAACTGTTAATAAGTTTAATTTGCTTATTAATAATATAACTAAAATTATAATTACTCTTCTATTTAACAGGATGCTGCATCCAGATATTCGGATCTTTATATATTCCTGAATTATTTTTAACATCAATAGTTATTGGAACAAGAGCACCTGGCACGATATAACTTCCAGTAAATGGAAATAACATACCAGTCCAACTTTCCCATTCAGCAACTGAACCCTTTACTGTTAACGTACAATCTGTAACCTTTATGATTTCAGCACCAAGCCTTTGGTGGACTCTAAGCCATGGATCAAAAAACAATCCATCAGCTCTTTTCCATTTGGCATACTCATCTATTCTCTGCAAAGGATATTTCTCTTTCCAGGTGGGTCTAACAGGAACAATAAGGTTTGGTAAACTTTCTGAAAAGGCTAATTGTTTCATATCTGATAATATTTTTGAACTGAGATGCTTGCCGCGCGCTTCATCAGAAACAATTACTCCGATTGCTACTAAAGTCTTTAAATTTTTATTTTTTAATGAACGAATCCCGTTTAATATTATATCATCAATCGTTTTAGGCAGACTATCTACACTTTTATCCCAGTTGACTGGAACAGTAAAACCTGCTCCTATAAGCTTATCTGTATCTGAATCACATAGCATTAGCTGAAATGAATCAAGTTCTTCAAATAAATTGTACCAATGAGGCGTATCACCATGCTTGAAGAATTCAGGCCATGAAACACTATTTAATTCCTTTAATTCAGACCGCAGGTCCTTTCTATCTGACATCCTGTAGAGCTTGTAGTTCATATTAAACTTAACTTTTATATATTTTCTGCTTGAGCTGATATCTAATTAATTTATAATCATCAACTTATTTACCCATAATCTACTATTGATAAAAATAATAATCAGTTATAAAGAAAATTTTGAGATTCATAATATATGCATTATTACGTATAACACGCATCAAAGATCCGAACATAAGTAATATTGCGTTTTAACTTCTTTAATAAAATAAAAACGTTTAATGTTTTTTAAATAAATCGCTTAATATTTTATAAATTAAACATATTTAAACAGTAAGGAAAAATTATATCATGAATAAATTATCTATATACACAAAACCAGCAATCATTTTAATGATTTCACTTGCCATAAGTATTTGTTTTTTAACTGAAACCTCAATAGCCCGTTCACGAACAATAGGACCAATTATTAATCCTGTCACTTTTACAGGTAGAGATATTAATATCTGCAGAAGCAGTATTTCCGGATCAAGTTACGGCTGGAAAGTGCTTTGTGCTATCCCTCTCAGCACACCAGACTACAACACAGCAGTTAATAATCTATGGAAAAACTCAGGTATCCCTAAATCTGAAAGAGGTAATTACGAGTTAGTTAATATCAGAGAAACAAAAGGAACAGACTGGGGAATAATAATTACGGGCCAGGATTATCTAAATGTTACTGCCGATATTGTACAAAAACAGCCGTTTAATAGGTGACAAACTGCTCTAAAAATCTATATCTGGTTGAAATTCATCAAATATATTAATAATTAGACTCATCATAAAAAGAGAGCTATTTTATCCTGATCAACATAATACACCTTTAAGAAAACTGTCTGGTCGCTTGTTAGATAAGCATAAACACCAGACAAATTTTTTTAGAGTTACAGTAAATGTAATGGTAAATTCTGCACCATTTAGTCGGCTATTCTTTGCTAAAATTAATATTTTAATAAGAATAACAGAATTCAATATCTAAAGGTTAACTTGGATAGATGGTATAGATTTTAAGTTTACATATATATTACCCATTTATAAAGAACTTTTATAAATGGGTATACTAAAATTTACTCTGAACGTAGTATTACTAATTTTCATATCAAATCCAGAATAAAATATGAATTACTTTTTCATAAAGGTAAATACTTCAATTGGCATATTATTTGACACAACGTCCTCTGCAAAACTGTCTACAGCAATCAGCCGTATCTGAAGTAACAATATCATTATCTGCAATGCATAATGTTACCTTGTCATTTATTTTACATATTGCGTGATCAACACGTATTCCATATTTACATTTAAAACATGATTTTTTCTGTATCATAATTAATCCTTAATTTGTATAGTATTATTTTTAATTTGCTTGATAAATTACTAGCATATTTAACATTTAATTTTTTCACCCGATATGTATATAAATTACACAGGATCAACAGTAAGTAATATTTAGTCATAAATAAACACGTGCATGCCTCTTCTGTAGTGAAATGTGAACGAGTCTGCTTTAAAGTGCTATTTATGGATTCCTCACTATGAACTTTCTTGCGATTCAACACTTATAAAAACATAGTTTGAGCATAACAGGGATGAAAAATGTCAGAGTTTTAAGTATGCTATAATATTAACTCTTTCAATAAGTTTAAACATAAATTATATCCTTTCTTCACTTTTTTTAATTCACTGATTAGTGCTAATAAAATTCTATTTTTTGAATTCATTATTAAATATGTATTTATCAAATAATCGGAAATTTCTTATATATTTTTAGGTTTTGAAAATTTTGAGCAGCTTTATCTTTATCATGCTTTTTCTGGTGAACTGTACCAATAAACAATTGTGTGCCTGTAATAGGATTAGAACTTGATCTACTTAGATATAAATCTTCTTTCACATGCGCCGACGCTCCATCTAAACTTGACCCAGTATCAAAAAATTTAGAATCTTCATAAACATTAGCTACTACTATGTAATCATTAATAAGCATAGCAATATGATATCTCCCGTGAGAGTCTATATCCGTTGTCCAACTGAAATTTTTCCCTGCCGAACTGATACCAATTCTGTTTTTTACCGACCCATTCAAATCAATTGACCAGTCTTTTGGTCCATATGCGCCATGCTCTGAATTAAGAGTTCTAAATATAATCTTACTGCACTTATAAGTTGAAGATAATGTTTCATAATCAGCATAAACAGCCATCGCACCATCATGTCTATATAAATCTTTATCTTCTGCTTCTGCAACATTCCCTAAC
>DASCNA010000087.1:0-11359 GCA_036011305.1 Victivallales bacterium | reverse complement strand
AATTATTTATTTGGGATTTTAGTCATTTCTTTCACTACAAAGAATTATTAATTTAAATTAAGGTATTTATGAGTACAGAACATACAGGGAAAAAAATTGGGGCTTGGATATTAACGTTTTTTGTTGCAGGAACGATTGTAGGTTCAGGAGTATATATGCTGCCGGCATCTTTAGCAGGGTATGGTTCCATCGGGCTTGTTTCATGGATTGTCACAGCCATAGGAGCGGTCTTCCTTGCTCTCGTTTTTGCTAAACTGGGATCTGTGATGCCTGCCAATGGTGGGCCGTATGCATATTCTCATGCAGAATTTGGCGATTTTGTAGGTTTTCAGACAGCGTACTGTTATTGGCTGACAGCATGGGTGGGTAATATTTCATATATCCCGGCAACTATAGGTTATTTAGCATTCTTTTTTCCTCATGTAACACATTATTCAGCTTATATCGGTGTTGGATTGCTCTGGCTTTTCGGCATAATTAATATGATCGGAGTAAAGAATGCAGGTATTGTAGCTGTTATTACAACAATTTTTAAATTTATACCTTTAATTATAGTTGTAGCTTTAGGCTGGGCATATTTTCATCCTTCTTATTTGAGCTCAAGTTTTAATATCTCTGGTGGTTCTACAGTTTCTGCATTTACAATTGCCGCAGCTTTAACTCTATGGTCATTCTTAGGAGTTGAAGCCGCAACTGTTCCTGCAGGATCTGTAAAAAATGCTAAAAGGAATATACCTTTGGCAACTATCATAGGAACTCTATCTGCTGCTGCACTTTATATAATAACATGTGCCCTGATTATGGGTATGATTCCTATGAAGCAGCTCTCTGTGTCAACATTTCCATTTTCTGAAGCAGGTAAAATATTACTCGGGAGCTTCGGTGGTTTTATTATTACATTCGGTGCATTATTTTCATTATTAGGCGCTATAAATTCCTGGACTCTTCTGGGAGTGCAGGCCACTATGTCTGCTGCTGAAGACGGGCTTTTTCCTAAGGTTTTCGGCAAAAGAAATAAATTTGGAGTTCCTGGATGGGGCATTTTCATAACCACACTAGTTTCTTCTGTATTATATTATTTTACTTCCTATCTAAACTTAATAAAACAGTTCGAAATTTTTATATTAGCTGCTACATCTTTAGCTGTTATTGCTTATTTATATACCTGTATTGCAGAGATAGTCTTCCTGTACAAAAACAAAATGAAAATAACCAGGGTAAAAATCAATATTTTTATTGCTGTAATAGGTGCACTGTTTTCTATTTTTGCCATTGCAAGTTCAAGTGTAGATGTAGTCTATTTTGTGATGATTCTCCTCCTGATCAGTATCCCGTTGTATGGATTAATGGTTATACAGAAGAATAAGGATAAAAATAAACAATCAAAACAAACCAATTAATTATTGGGATTACAAAATAAAAGTCGGGTTAAAATCTATTGTATAGGTTTTAACCTGACTTTTTTAAGTTAATTTATTTTTCTTCAATATCAATATTGATGGAGTATTTAAATATAAAGGAAAAAGTTTATATTATTTCTTTTGTATTTAGTAAATTTATTTATCAGCTTTTGCTTAATTAACAGGAATATATATGAAAACCAAAGTAAGATTTGCACCATCTCCAACAGGAAATGTCCATATAGGTAATATTAGAACAGCTATATTTAACTACCTCTTCGCAAGGCACACGGAAGGTGAGTTTATATTAAGAGTTGAAGATACAGACAAAGAAAGATCTACTCAAGGTGCTATAGACAGACTTTTAGAATGCATGGAGTGGCTTGGCTTGGATTGCGATGGAGAATTTTATTATCAGAGTCAGCATGAAGATGAACATGTTGAAACAGCTCTAAAACTGTTAGATGAAAAAAAAGCTTATTATATGCCTGTTAAAGAAGGAGAGAAAAGCCCTCTATTGTTTAGAATTCCCTGGAATGATAGTAAAAATATTAGATCAGTAGGGAATGTTGAAATAGAAGTTCATTCTGAGACTGAAGTTAAAATAAACCATACAGGCGTTAAATTTTCGACCATCAGCAAAAAAGGTAAACCAATTGAAAATTTTGCATCACTTGCAGGATTTAGAGAACTGAAAGTATATGATGTTGAGAATAATATTGTTTTTGATGTTGAGGAAAATATAGATGATATTCTGTCATGTAAAAAATCTTTCTGTTTTAATAATTGTTCTAAAATTTCCTTTTTGAGAAGAGAAGTTTTCTATAATGATTTGATTAAAGGAGAATTAGCAAAACCATTAGATGGTATGAAAGATCTAGTGATTGTAAGAGGGAACGGGTCACCTGTTTTTCATCTGGCCAATGTATATGATGATATTCAGCAGGGTGTTACACATATTATTCGAGGGGATGATCATGTGGAAAATACCTACAGGCACATTTTGCTTTTTACAGCACTTGGAGTGAATACACCATATTATGCCCATATGCCTATGATAGTTAATAGAACCGGTAAACCATATAGTAAGCGTGACGGCGATGCTTTCGTAGGTGATTTTAAAGAAAAAGGTTATTTGGCAAAAGCCCTTTTTAACTATTTATCATTGCTTGGCTGGTCTCCCGGCGGAGATAGAGAAAAAATGAGTATTGGTGAAATGATAGAATCATTCACTTTGGATAGAGTTAAAAGCTCTCCTGCACAGTTTGATATGAATAAATTATTAAATCTCAATGGATTATATATGGCTGAAATTGACAAAAATATATTTGTCGAAAATGCTTATAAGGAAGCATTAAAACAGGGTTGGTGTGATGATATACAGCCTCCTGAATTTAATAAGATTGCCGAATTTATGCAGTCAAGAACAAAAATTTATTCACAGGTAGCCGACTGGAAATATTTCTTTTTTGATGATTCATCTTTTTTTAATACAGTAGAAACTGGTGAAACAGAATTGACAGATAAAAAATATGAATATGACTTAAAAGCTGCTAAAAAAAGTTTTAAGAAAGAGGAGATCGTTAAAGCATTAAGTTTACTCAGGAGTAAGCTTTCTGACATGCCGCAGAGTATATCAGAGAGAGAATTTGAGAAAACTATTGCTTTATCTCAACAGGAAGCTGAACTACCTGAAGGTAAACTGAATCAGCCGGTCAGGATTGCAGTGACTGGTAAAAGTGGCGGAGCTGATTTATTTAAAACTTTAACCTTAATTGGCAGAGACAAAATAATATACCGTATTGGTAAAGTATTAGATGTAGTTGAAGGAACTCTGAAAAATGATTGATAATAATGAAGAAAAAAAATCTTTGGATTTTATAAGAACAATAATTACTGGTGATATTTTAAATAATAAAAATGATGGAAAAGTAATAACTCGTTTCCCTCCTGAGCCGAATGGTTATTTGCATATTGGACATGCTAAATCTTTAAATTTGAATTTTGGTATTGCTGAAGACTTTAATGGGAAATGCCATTTGAGATTTGATGATACAAATCCTGTAAAAGAGGATGTTGAATATGTAGAGTCTATAAAAGAAGATATTCACTGGCTCGGACATGATTGGAATGATGACCTTTATTACGCTTCTGACTATTATGAAAAACTTTATAATTATGCTGTTGAATTAATTAAAAAAAACAAGGCATTTGTCTGTGATTTAAGCGCTGATGAAATAAAAGAGTATCGTGGAACTTTGACAGAGCCGGGAAAGGACAGTCCCTACAGAAACCGCTCAATAGATGAAAATATGGATTTATTTGAGCGCATGCGAAACGGTGAATTCGAGGATGGGAAAAGAACTTTGCGAGCTAAAATTGATATGGCTTCTCCTAATATTCATATGAGGGATCCTGCTATATATAGAATTAAACATGCTCATCATCATAGAACAGGCAATAATTGGTGTATTTATCCGATGTATGATTTTGCACACTGTCTTTCAGATTCAATTGAAGGAATAACACATTCTATATGCACTCTTGAATTTGAAATCCATCGTCCATTGTATGATTGGATTCTGGATGAGTTGGAAGTACCTTGTCATCCACAGCAGATTGAATTTAACCGTTTGAATCTTACTTATACTGTTATGAGTAAAAGAAAACTTGTACAGCTTGTTGAAGGAAAATATGTGAAAGGCTGGGATGATCCTCGGATGCCAACCGTTTCGGGTATGAGAAGACGTGGATACACACCAATTGCTATTAAAAACTTTTTGGATAAAGCCGGACTCACAAAAAGAGAACAGACTATCGATGTATCGCTACTTGAATATTGTGTTAGAGAAGATTTGAACAAAAATGCTTCCCGCGTAATGGGAGTCTTAAACCCTCTAAAAGTGGTAATTACTAACTATCCGGATGATATGGAAGATGAACTTGAAGCAATTAATAATCCTGAAAACCTTGATGCTGGTTCAAGAAAAGTGCCATTTTCCAAAATACTATATATAGAAAAAGATGATTTTAGAGAAGAAGCTCCTAAAAAGTATTTCAGAATGGTGCCTGGTAGGGAAGTACGCTTGAGATATGGTTATATTGTGAAATGTACAGGTTGTATAAAAGATGAGAATGGAGAAGTTGTAGAAGTTCATTGTACCTACGACCCTGAAACCCGCGGTGGAACTGCTCCTGATGGACGCAAAATCAAAGGTACGATTCATTGGGTATCAGCTAATCATGCAATTAAGGCTGAAGTAAATCTTTATGATAGATTATTTGTAGATAAAGATCCTGAAAGTAAATCTTTTCTGGATAATTTGAATAAAGATTCACTGAAAAGATTAACTGACTGTTACGTAGAACCAAGCTTAAGTACAGCTAAACCTAATGATAAATTCCAATTTGAAAGGATAGGTTATTTTTGTGTAGATAAAGATTCTACATGTAATAAACTTATTTTTAATAGAACTGTTGCTTTAAGAGATTCATGGGCAAAAATAGAAAATAACAAAACTAATAAAGGGGTAAAATAATGAATTTTGTTTTTATTTCACCGCATTTTCCTCCAACTTTTTTTAATTTCTGTGTTGAATTGAAAAAAGCCGGAGCCAATGTTTTAGCAATTGGTGATGCTTCATATCAGGAGTTTCGTCAGGAACTTAAAGATTCCCTGACTGAATACTGTAAAATTGATATGCTTAATTATGAGAAAGTCTACAGAACCATTGCTTATTTTGCCAGTAAATACGGCAGAATTGACAGAATTGATTCACAAAACGAATATTGGCTTGATTTAGAAGCTAAACTTAGGGTTGATTTTAATATCTTTGGTCAGAAACCTGAAGATTTAAAAGTTAACCAAAGCAAGTTGGGAATGAAAAAAATCTTCAAAGCTGCTGGAGTTCCGTGTGCTGATGCAATACTTGTTGCTAATCCTGATATTTTAGATGAGTTTGTTAAAAAACACGGTTATCCATTAATCATAAAACCTGACAAAGGAATGGGAGCGGCTAACACTTATAAAATTAATAATGAATGGGAATTGAGTGAAGTTTTAAAAGATCTGCCGCCGGGATATGTTGCTGAACCTTTTGTAAAAGGTAAAATAGTTACATTTGACGGATTAGTCGATAAATCCGGAGATATAATGTTTTATTCTTCTTTTGAACTCAGTGACAACGTCCTTGACATTTTAACAAATAAAAAGGATATGTATTATTATTATACTAGAGATATCCCTGACCAATTGGTTAAATACGGAAGGCGTGTAGTAAAAGGATTTAATCTTAAAGAAAGATTTTTCCATTGCGAATTCTTCCGCAGACATGACGGGCAGCATATGGCTCTTGAAATAAATGTAAGACCTCCTGGAGGTTTCTCTCTGGATATGCAGAATTACTCATGTGATATTGATTTATACAAAGCATGGGCTAAGCTTGTGGTTAATGGGAAAGATACTTTAAAATATGATAGAAAATTCAATGTTTCAAACGTATCAAGAAGAGACCATATAAGTTATGTTTACAGCAAAGAAAACATATTTGAAAAACTTGGGAATATAGTTGTCGAGTATACAAGAATCCCGGAAGCTTTTGCTGAAGCTATGGGAAACGATACTTATTTATTAAGACATGAAAACCTGGACGTTTTACATGATGCAATAAATCTTGTTAGAGCAACTAATTAATTGTTAATGATAAAAATAATAAATTATTATAAGCAGTTTATAACGTAATATTTAAAAAATTATTAAGGCTGTCAGTTATTTTACTTTCAGCCTTTTTTATATGAAATCACCTAAGCCACTCATGCCTGAATCAGCCGGATGTGTGCTTAAAAGTTCCTTTACTGCGTCTCCAAGAAGCTCTACACCTTCAATTATTTTGTTAATTTCAAGTAAACCGTACCCCATATTGAAAGCATTCATAAATCTATGATCTATATCGTACCTCGGTCCAGGGCAGATAATAACTCCCCGTTCCAATGCTAGAAGATAAAGTGCTATACTTGAATATCCCTCCGGAAGTTCACACCATAGATGAAATCCTCCTGGAGGTGTAGTCCATTTTATGCTCTTAGGCATGTATTTATTAAGAGAATCAATTAAAGTATCTCTTCTTAGCTTATAGTATTTTTTTGCTTTTTCCAGGTGAGAATTAAAATAGTCAGATGTTAGTAATGAAAATGCCATTCCCTGCATTAATGAAGGTGTCGTTATATCAATGGCACTTTTTAGTTCGAGCAGAGAATTAATGATTTTAGGAATAGATATGAGCCATCCTATGCGTAAACCGCACATAAATGATTTTGATAATGAGCCTATTATTATTGTGTTGTTGAGGTTTATATGTTTTGAATATTTACAGCCAAGTTTATCATATCTTAATTCTTTAAAAGTATCATCATATATGAGGAAAGAATTTTCTGACTTCAACCATTTGTATATATGTATCAATTTTTCTTCAGAGGTATCAGTTCCCATCGGATTATGTATTTCAGGACACATATACAACAGAGAAGGACGGCCATCTTTAAATTTCTCGAGTTTGTCCAATTTAGGACCATCGTATTCTCTGGGAAGAGTTTCCACCCAGTGTCCTGATGCACCGAAAGCATTGGGTACACCTGTGTAGCATGGTGTTTCACATATAACACGCTGTTTATTTTCCAAAGCAAATTGAGCCAGTATTGATATAGCCTGCTGTGCTCCGCTTGTAATTATTATCTGTTCTGGAGATATATTTATATCATATTTCATATACTGAGAGGCTATTGCTTTTCTTAACTCAAATAAACCCTGTGGGTGTCCGTACCCATGATATATATATTCCCCTTTTGAAACTGCTTTATTAAAGAGCATGCTTAGTACGTTATCAGCAATTAGCTCATGAGGAGGCGTGGGAGAGTGAAATTTAATCAGATCAGGCCTGTTGGACAAGGCCCATAGTGAATTTAAGCTTTGTGCTATGCCCATCCTTAATCGACGGGCAGCAAGTACAAATTCAGGTTTAAGATGTTCATCTTTTTGTCTTTGATCTATTTTGTTTGTCTCTGTTTCGCTACTGTTCGGAAGGCTTACGAATGTTCCTCTGCCGACATAGGAAATAATCCAACCATCTTTTGTTAAATCTTCAAATGCTCTATTTATTGTAGCCTGTGTGACGCCTATATCTTTGGCTAAACCAACTACTGTAGGAAGTCGTTCGTCTTTTTTAATAACTCCGTCTTTAATAGAGTTTATAATTTTATCCCTTATCTGTGCATATAAAGGTTTTTCCAGAGAACGGTTTATTTTTATTTTTAACATGGATGTATTTTATTATAAATGTTAATCAGGTTATTTGCCCAGACAATGGCTCTATCTTTAGATTTTTCCGGTGATTTTTTTAAAGGTTCTCTAAAGTCAATTTCACCTATGATATCGTTGCCTTTGAGTGCATCCTTAAACCTTCTGAAAACTGCACCCTTTCCGCCACCATGACAGCAGTATAGTGCAATATTTTTTTTAGTTAAATTCATATCGTGGATGAAAGTATTTATTGCGGGAGAAAACTTCCATGCCCATACAGGTGTGCCTAAGATAATAAGATCATAATTATCTTGTATGAAACTGTAGTTCGCAAGTTTTGGTCTGGCTTGTGAAAGTACCTGTTTACCACCCCATAAATATTTCATTGCGGAATTTTTATTTATAGATTTAAGTGGATGTAATTGCAGTATATCCAGATTAATCGCTTCTGAAATACAATCGGCTATATATCTGGTATTACCTTCAAGTGAATAATAGATTAAAGCAGTTTTCATTTTATTAATACCTGGAGTTTAGTACCTGCATTAAATATTTACCATACCCGCTTTTATAGGTTTCTTTAGCCAGTTTTTCCAAATCATCATCAGAAATATATCCATTAGACCATGCAATTTCTTCTGGGCATGCAACTTTTAATCCTTGTCTTTCCTCCAGAATAGAGAAATATACTGAAGCATCCAGAAGTGATTTATGTGTGCCGGTATCTAGCCATGCAAAGCCTCTATTCAGCTTAATTAGTTTAAGTTTTTCTTTAGCAAGATACATTCTATTTACATCAGTAATTTCTAATTCACCTCTGGGTGAAGGCTTGAGGTTTTTTGCTATTTCTACTACATTGTTGTCATAGAAATAGAGTCCGGTAACAGCATAATTTGATTTTGGAGTTTCAGGTTTTTCTTCGATGCTGAGTACATTATTGTTTTTATCAAAATCTGCAACACCATATCTTTCAGGGTCATTTACCCAATAACCGAATACTGTTGCCCCATCAAGATTATTTACTACTTTTTTGAGAGTCTCGCTGAATCTATGGCCGTGGAAAATATTATCGCCTAAGATCAGGCAAACACTTTCATTGCCAATAAATTTTTCTCCTATTATAAAAGCCTGTGCAAGGCCGTCAGGACTGGGCTGTTCTGCGTATGATAATGATATTCCCCATTTACTCCCATTACCTAGTAAAGTTTCAAACATTGGAAGATCGTGTGGTGTAGATATTATCAGGATATCTTTTATTCCAGATTGCATAAGCGTAGATAGTGGATAATATATCATCGGTTTATCATAAATAGGTAAAATCTGTTTACTTATTGACTTAGTTATTGGATGAAGACGGGTACCTGAGCCTCCTGCAAGAATGATACCTTTCATATTAAATCCCTTTTCTTTTTATTTGATACAAATTGTTAAATAATCTGTATCCTTAAAAGTAATTGTCAAATTTAATTTATCTAAAATCAAATTCTTCATAGTGAATACAATCTGAAGGGACACCCCGTCTAATGAACTGTTTTTTGAAAGAACTGATCATAGAACCTGGTCCACACATATAGATTTCTTTATCGTCTATTGTTATTCCATTTTTAAGTATTTTATCAACATTCAGACGGCCGTTTTCTTGTGTGTGTATAAAAATAGCTTCGAAATTATTATTATCCTCTGCTATATTTTTGATTTCTTCAGCAAATAGACCATCTGTAGCCGTACGTATAGTGTGATACAGCGTTATATTAAAATGCCTGTCATTTTGAAAGTCTCTTACCCAGCTCATAAAAGGTGTTATTCCGATTCCACCTGCAATCCATAATTGATTTTTCCTGCCTGATTTATAATTAAACATACCATATCCGCCTTCAACATGGGCATTAGTCCCTTTTTGCAAATTTCTATATAAATAACTTGTAAATTTGCCTACATTTCTGACTGTAATTCTTAAATCATTTTCCTGAGGGCTGCTGCAAATGGAAAATGGATGGGCTTTTTTTAAAAGCGGTTTATGTTTAAAACTTATATATAAAAATTGACCGGCTATATAATTAAGAATTTTATCTTTGGGAGATAGTGTTATTTCAACAATATCATTTGTGAATTTATTTAAGTCAGTAACTTTATAAATAATTTTTTTATTAAATATACCTGAAAAAACTTCTTTGTAGATATATCCCAAAGAAGCAAGAATACTGACTGCAAGTACATAATAATATACAATTTTAGTATTATGGATAAGAGCATTTACAAGGAAAAGATGGATTATAGCAATTATAAAAATCACACCCATGAATCTATGAAAAAATCTCCATAGGAAATAATTTTTGTTGAATATATTTACTATGGAAAAAGTCAGCAAAAACAGTTCTGTAAGAAATTCGTCTAATTTAATAAGAACTTTTTTTTGAGGAAGGTGTAAAAAAATATTTTTCTTAATATTTGTCAGCCAATGATGAAGCCTATTGGACAAGGCAAAAAATGACAGAGCAATAATACCCCAAAACGCAATCAAGCCTAGATCAGTTCCAGTTTTACTGCCTGAAATGTCAGGAATAATAGAAAAATGACAAATAAGGAAAATTATAGCCCAAATTGCAATTTTACGGTGTGCCAGATAGATTTTATCTAATCCGCCAAAATAAGGCTCTAGTTTTTTAATTTTCATTGCAAGGAATATATTACACGAAAGAAGTATTAATGCTATTGATGCAAAAATCTCTGCTACAAGTTGTTTTACAAAAAATCTTGTACCATTATAAGGGGGCGGGAAAAACATCCATAGTAAAACATCTATTATTAACAGTAGTATAATTGCAATACATCCCACATATTTCTGCATAATTTATTCTTGTATGTTTAGATCAATTTTAAAATAGTTTAGATATATAAATATCAGTTTATTTTAGATTCATATAAATATCAATATTAAGAAGTGTTTTTACTTATATGAGTTA
Source organism: Victivallales bacterium (assembly GCA_036011305.1). Classification (GTDB taxonomy): domain Bacteria; phylum Verrucomicrobiota; class Lentisphaeria; order Victivallales; family GWF2-38-69; genus DASCNA01. The sequence continues at coordinate 701 of DASCNA010000087.1, read as the reverse complement.
ACACTTTTAAATTGAAATTATTAATATTAAATAGCATGGGGATCGTTTTTTCAGTTTTAAATAATTATGTGGTAAGTTAACTTTCTGTGGAACAATTATCAAATATATTACAATATTGTTAAAATAGTTTTACTTTCAAAATTCATTCTTTTCCATAATAAGTTGTTTTACGGCTATAAATAATGATAAAAATTTATTTTATCAGTCATATACCATCAGTCTGGGAGTTTGCTGAATTAACTATTTCACAAAAAATAAAATCATTCCATCATTATCATTATATTCGATATATCTTAATCTGAATTATCTATGTTGTTTATAGTTCATCAAATATATATTTACATATATGAAATAACGTAATAACAGCATGGAATTTTAAAACGAAAATTATAAACGACAATAAAGAGCATTGATAGTAACATCAATATGAATAAACTCCAAATTAAAGTAAAATTAAGACAATGTCTTAATAAAAGTATTGATAACAGGTTAATTACGACATATGCAGGATATTTGTTTTTCGATTTAAGTAGTTATGATGTGCATTTGATTTAATATTAATTAGTCGCTGTCGCGAAATAGAAAACCTTGAATGTTAACGTATTATGCATTCTTCTTTATTTCTCAATTATACTATAACTTTCTAAACATTTACTTTGGTTTTGGACATCTGTCTTTCCTTTCTTTTTCTTTGTTAACCA
>DASCNA010000086.1:0-6577 GCA_036011305.1 Victivallales bacterium | reverse complement strand
TTAATTCTTGCCGCATTGCTGCCTGGAAGGCTGAAATCAACATAAAGAAGATCATTATTCTGAATGTTTGTTAAAACATCTGAAGTCGATATAACATTGCCGGCATCTATATTTTTCTCTCCAACTATTCCGCTTATAGGTGCCTTTATATAGCAGTAATTGAGATCTATTTTATCACTCAGAATTTTTATTTGCTGAGTTTTGACATCAGCTCTAGCTACTAACAGGTCTGTTTTATCAGCTTCATATTTCTGTCTGGCAATTGCAAAATGTTCAGCAGCTTTTTTTTCTTTGGTTACGATATAGTTTTTTAAATAAAGTTCAGCCTCCTTGCCATTTAATACAGATTCGTCGTTTAAAAGTTCAGCTTCATATCTATCTGTATCGAGGGTTGCAAGCAGTTGTCCTTTTTTAACATGCATTCCTGGAGTGAAGAGTATTTTGGTTATGCGTCCTGAAATCATTGGGTTGATTTCCACGCTTTGATACGCTTTCAATTTACCAAAAGCATTAATATAATTCGGTACGTCTTTAGATATAACATTTTCAGTTTGAACCGTTACTGCCGGCGTACCACTCTTATGATTCTTGCCTGAATCTGAACAACCGCTGAGAATTAAGCAGAAGATAATTGGCAGAATTGCCAATAATATTTGTTTGTTCCCTTTCATTTTACTCCCTATAATATTCTTAAATCTTAATTTATTTTTTACTTATTTTTCCTAATCCTGAAATAGTCGGATTGACTATTTTGGGATTTCCATAATATGTAATTTCGCCTATACCCTTTACCATAGCATGCAGATTATTCTCGACATAAACTTCAGCTTTACCGGCTCCGTCAATTTCGATATTTACATTTGCAGCTTTAAGTTCCTTTGTATTAATTTTGCTCAAACCTTTGCTTACAGCAGAAAGAATATTCGTATTGCCATACAGATTTATATCCCAGGCTCCTTTTACGCTTAAAGTAAATGATTTGCTATTTATTCCATCTATCTTGATATTTCCAGTTCCGTACAAGTCCAGAGTATTAAGCGCATTTGTGTAAATGTTGAGAACGAGAGGTAAATTAGTGTTGATTGATTTTTTATAAGATATTTTTAAAACGTTATTGTTTACTTCCGTTTTTATTATAGGAATAATATTCTGATCTCCTGAAATAGTTATATAATTTTTACTGTTATCTGTGACATGGACATATACCTTATAACCGCCTCCCTTAAAGTATATTGAGCTAAAATTCCTGAGATTTTTTGTCTCTTTTGCAGGAACTCCATTGCCGTCAACTTTTGCGCAGCCTGCTAATATTGAAATATCCGATATTAGACTAATAATTAATAAAATGTTAACTGTTTTAAGCATTTCAGTTTATCTCCTATTGGCTGGCCTAAACGAACCAATACCTGTCCCTTCGCTTCCAGTAACATGTTTAGGGTTACCATAATAAGTTACGTTGCCAATGCCTGTTGCAGTTGCATTGAGACTCTGCTTTGCATAGAGGATTACATTTCCAACGCCAGTTGCACTTAGCGTAGCATCATCTGCAATTAGATTTTTACAATTTATATTTCCGGCTCCAGTTGTATCAATTTTTAAATGATCAGTTTTTCCTGCTGCAGTTATATTTCCAAAGCCGTTGGATTCTATAGAAAATTGTTTATTATTTATTCCGTTTATATGAATATCACCTGCACCATTCAGTGTGAATTTACTAAGATTAGTTACAGTAATTTTAATTTTTAGCGGTAAGCGTTTAGAAAAGAATTTGTTTTGTCTAATTTCTAATGTTTTACCATTTAACTGATGAATTACATGAGGTAGAATATTGCTGTCACCTGATAATAAAATTTGATTTTTATCACCAATGACTATTTTTATATTGCTTGATGTATCTAATTTTATTGTATTAAGTTTAGGCAGTTCATATGTTTTTTTTGCATAAACTCCATTACCTTTTATTTCACCTGAAAACTTAAAAGACGTAACGAAAGGAATTATCATCGTCGCGATAATTGAAATAAAAATAACAGATAATAATATTGTAAATAATTTGTTACTGGTTTTCATTTATTTGTCTCCTGCTCCCGTGTCTTATATAATGTATACTTCTTAGTAATTTCTTCCCACTCAATGTCTAATAAATCTACTGAATTAAAAAAATCAGGCAACTGTTTTTCCAGAAATTCATTTTTTCTCTTTTTTAAGATAATTTTTTTAGCATCATCATTTACAAAATATCCTATTCCTCTTTTTTTAGAGATAATACCCAGATCTTCAAGATAACTGTATGATCTTACGATAGTGTTAGGATTAACTTCAATACTGGAAGCGTATTCTCTAACAGAAGGAATACGGTCACCGCTAACCCAACTTTCTTGGAGAATATTCTCGCTGATAGTTTCAGCAATTTGTAAAGATATAGTTTTTGACTGTTTAAATTCCATATTATTATTTATTCATTGCTTTATAGTTATTTGCTCGTAAACCGTTATCTGAGATCCGAGGTCTGTTGTTTTTGCAAAATAGTTCAGCTTTATTTATAATATTTCCAAGCATCTGGCCTATTCTCTTGTTTTTTTCTATTAATTCTTCATGTTTTGTATTAGTTATATAATTACAATTCTTTGAAAAATCTATCCAGGTCGCAGTTTCTGAATTTTCGCCATCACAATCTGTAATTTTACTTATAAAATGTGTAATATATCTGCGCTTTGACCATGATTCTTTTAAATTTGCACATACAGATCTAGAAGATCTGCGAATTTGATCTGTTAATGAATATCTTTCATCATTTGGAAATTTTTTTGAAAGAAAAAATATTTCCATAGCCTGGTCATAGGCCAATTTATAAGCATCCAGTTCTTTTGCTGATTTAATATACATAACCAAACTTTTCTATTTAACGATTTGCGGATAACTGATCTCAGGCAACGATTTTGAATTTAATTTATCATTAACAATTAACCATTAATAATTTACTTAATACTGCTTTCCTTCAACTTATAATAACCGGTTATCCAACACATAACCGGCAGAAAAATATAGAGCAGACAGATGAACCAGTTTTTGATGAATAAAATACTTTTCGACATATGATAAAAATCTATATTATTAGGTCCAATCAATTCGTTGAATTTGAGCATCAGAGCTAGTCCTAAGATAACAATTATCGCCAGTACCAATATTAAACAAACAAAAGCTATTGTTTTTATCAAGGCAAATTTATTAAACCAAATTCCACCTAAGAAAAAAATTGAATGACAGACTATAAAAAAAGCTATAATTTTCCAGAATCCAATTATATAAATATTTAAATAATAAACAGGATATCCAAAAAGATAATAATTTATTATTGATCCGATAAAGCAACCAAGCAGATAGGCAACAGTATATTTTATAAAAAATATAACAGTAGTCATAAAGAGTCGGCAGAAATATTTCTCAAATACAGAGGCAGGGAGCATAAGATAAGTTATTTTTTCATCTTTGTTCTTCATCTCTGAAAATGCTGAAGAAGCAAATTTGATTCCAATGATATAAAGAAAGATGAAATATAGATTTGCTAAGACAGTATGCTTAGAGTGATAAACGCTGCTGATACTTGAAACAGATCCTAATATTACATTTAACAGCATAACTATTACAACTGTTAATATAAAAATAGTCAAAAAAGAAGTGTAATTAATGCCGGCTGTATACTTAAAATTAAGCCAGAATCTATTTAAACTGAATGATGAATCTTTTTTCATTATATGACCTCTTTGCCTGATAAAATTTCTTCAATTTTACTGTTTTTATCAACTACACTATTAAACAAAAACTCAATATCAATTGGTTTTGATTCATCTGTTAACAGTTTATCCTCTGTTAAATATGTATATCCTTCAATTGATTTTTCATAATATATATTAGATGTATATGAAGGTTGTTCATTAGTAGTTACCTGCACCAGTTTATCTTCAATTTCTTCTAGAGAGTGATTAAAAATAATTTTACCATCGTCTAGAATAACTATTGGATCTATTAAATTTTCTAAATCTCTAACCTGATGTGTTGAAATTAGAATAAGCTGCTCTTCATTGAATGAACTTATCAGAGCTTTTCTAAATTGTTTTTTAGACGGTATATCCAAACCATTTGTTGGTTCATCAAGAAGAAGCAAAGAGCAGTTTGTAGAAAAAGCAAAAGCTAAAAGAAACTTCTTTTTTTGACCAAATGACATTTTGGTCAGTTTTTTCTTAATGTCCAATTCAAATTCATTTATTAATATTTCAAATTGGTCATGACTAAATAAAGGATAAAAAGGTGCGTATAATTTGAGATATTGTTTTCCAGTCAGTGAGGGAACATAAAGTTTCTCTGGAAGAAGAAAACAGTTTTTAAGAAGTTGCGAATTTCTCTTAGAAGGAGTTAGCATATTAACTTTAATACCTTTTTTATCTGAGATCAATAACCCTGCTATTAGATAAAGAAGAGTGGATTTGCCTGCACCGTTTTTTCCTAACAGACCGCAAATATTGCCGCTTTTAATATTCAAATTTAAGTCTTTGAATAACATCTTTTTAGTGTATTTGAAATTTAAATTTTTGATATTAATCATTGTGCCATATTCAATTTCTTTAATTTATTTAATCATATTAGTGTACTAGCATGATAATACACCTGTGAGGATTATTTGTCAACTATAATTTTGGCTAAAATATTAAATTATTCAAAATAATATTCATTCCTAAATTCTGCAATGTTGATAATTATATCTGAATTAATTGTATATAATAAAATGATGTTGTACTTGAACTTAACCTTTTCGTTAATAAATTTACTGTAGGGACAGGATAAGTAATTATAAAATTATACAAAAATTGTATGTGGGGAGAAAAATGAAGAATAAAGCTTTGCAGTTTTTTATAGGGGTTGCATTTTTTTGCTGTATTGTGCCATTGGTTTACGGTGCAGGCATTAAAAAAATAAATACTGGTATAAAAGCAGATTCACTAACAACAGTTCAACTGCTAAACTGGAATATCAGTAAAGATTCTACAGTTAAATATTATAAAAATATTATACCTTTGAAAAAAGCCGTAATATTATCTTCAATTAATAGATCAACAATTCCATCCGTTATGGGAGAAATGAATTACGATACATATGACGGTGCAAACTGTAAAGTAATAGGAAGCACTTACCCAGGAGACCGTTCAATATTTTTAGGCTGGAATTATCTTAATTACTATATTTCCGGAACTAACTTTAATGATAACCAGAAAGATCATATAGTTTCTGTTCCAACTCCAGGGGAAATTAATATTGGTCATAAAAACGGCGTTAAAGTTCTAGGATGTGTAGATTTCCTATGGGGAAGCGGGAGTAAAAATCTTAATACTTTTTGTGAAAATCCTTCCCTGGTTAAAGAAAAACTTTTGAAACTTGCAAAAGCTTTTAAATTTGACGGATATTTTTTTAATATAGAAGTTGATGGTTCTTCTAAAGATGTAAATGCAATATTAGATATTATGTCATACTTAAAAGCAAAAGGACTGCACGTCAGTTGGTATGACGCAATGAAAGATAATGGTAAGTTGGACTATACAAACAGTCTGAATAAAAGAAGTATTAAATTATTTAAGAACAGTTCTTCTTTTTTTGCAAATTACTGGTGGCTTAAAACACCTATAAAGCATTTTGATATATCAGTAAAAACAGCTAACTCTGTAAAAGGCCGTTCAGCTGCTGATGTTTATCTGGCTGTTCAATGGTGGTCAAACGAAAAAAGATTTGACGCTATAAAAAGTATTTATTATTATAATGCCGGAAACAGTTTAAAAAATAGATTGTCAGTGGCTCTTTATGCTGCAGAATTTCCTGTTAGGGGTAATCTGACTGATACAGCATCATATACTACATCTGAATTTGTTAAAATGTGGTTTGCTAATAATGTATATCCCACAGCAAATCAAACACCTCAAAGAATGGGAGATTATGTTATTCCTAAAACTACAATTACTTCATTGCCTTTTAAAACAGAATTTAATGTGGGTAAAGGAAATAAATATTTCAAAAATGGTTCTATTGTGTCTGCAAAAGGATGGGGCAAACTGAGTGAACAGAATATATTGCCTTATTATATGTTAGATAATAAATCAATTGCTGAAAATTTTGATTTTACAACTGCCTGGAATGGCGGTTCATCTTTGAAAATAACAAATAAATCAGATAAAAATCAAATTGTTCCTGTGTATCTCACAGCTATAAATACAAAATCTTACAAAAATATTTTTGTCAAAGTTGTTTATAAATCTAAAAACCCTGGGAGTTTGATTTTAAATACGAATAGTTCTCCTATTAAAATAGATCTCTCTTCAAAAGTCAAATCATTGAATGATGGGTATTATGAAGTGTCAGGAAAAATAAACTCTAATTCAAAAATTACAGGAATAAATAGTCGCTGTCGCGAAATAGAAAACCTTGAATGTTAACGTATTATGCATTCTTCTTTATTTCTCAATTATACTATAACTTTCTAAACATTTACTTTGGTTTTGGACATCTGTCTTTCCTTTCTTTTTCTTTGTTA
>DASCNA010000085.1:0-22517 GCA_036011305.1 Victivallales bacterium | reverse complement strand
GTATATCTTTCCTCATAGGTCAGTTGTTTATAGATTTTCATATTCAACCCTTAAGTTTGCCGCTTAAAAGGTCGAATTATATAGCAACTGACCTTCTTAAGCAAATTTAGGGTTGCACTTCGAACTTGAATCTAGCATTTATCATCTCCATGGTGTATGGCTAGAATTCATAATATAAAATACTTAACTGATATATTTATGTAAATCACAGCTTACTGATAATTGACAAATTTAGAAATTTCAAATTCTTAATTCAGTAATCTTATAGCATAAAAAGGCATAATAATTTAAAATATAATAGTAACTTTTTAGTTTTTATATTAACCAAGTACCTTAAAAATGTTTAAAAAAAGAAAAATAAAACTTGCTTTTTTATTTATAAGCCTGTCAACAGTGATACTAGTATTATTGTCTATAGCCTTATCAAGTATTTCATTAAGTTCTGTTACAAAACTAGGTAATGTTGCGGTTTCAATTGATATAGAAAATACTGAGAAAATATCTACAACTCTGTTTAAGGAAATAGCTTATCGGTCTGCAAAGGAATATTCCAACCATTTTAATGAGGTTAATGATTTAACTGCTATTATGAGTAATCAGGTTAAACAGAGAATTAAATATAATACAGGATCTGAACATATTAGCAACTTCATTAAACTACAGCGCTATAAAAACACAAATTATTATATAAACAGTCTGGACAATGTAAATGCAATTTATTGGGGGAAAGACGGTGGAAATATGCCTGATAGCATATTAAAAAGCATGAACAGTATAGCAGAACTTTTCCCTACATATTCAAATCTATTTACACGTAATCTAAATATTCTGAGTATATGGGTACTCGATAATAAAAATTATTGTTTAGTATATCCTCATCGTTTTTTCTATAATAAACCTAATGTTATTAAATCCATAGAAAAAGATTATAAAAAAATTATTTTCATACAAAAAAATGTATTAAAATTTGATAAAAATGCTACAGTTTTCTGGACCCCTCCATATATTGATATTATAACAGGAAAATCAGTAATGTCTGTTTATAGCCCTATCAAAGATAGTTCAGGTAAATCTGTTGCTTTTGTGGGTATTGATCTCAATTATAATAAGACTGTAAACAGTTTATTATTAAGTGATATATTGCAGGACAAGCATTCAACTTTATCAGAAAAAGCTATTAATGGAAAGTACAATGGATTTATATTCATTTTAGATAGAAAAGGATATATTATTGCACTTCCTAATGAATATTACAGTCTATTTTCATTGTCAAAACATACTGATTCCAGTTTGTATAATTTAGTCTTAACTTCACAGGATAAGCTAAATGCTTCTTCCAATCAGGCTGTTAGAAATCTTTCTGATAAAATGCTTAAATTAGGTTCAGGAACAGAATTTTTAAAAATTAATAATCAAAATTACATTGTAGCTTTTTCGAGAATAAATTTTACCGGCTGGACATTAGGTTATGTATTAAACCAAAATTCATTGATTAAATTAACATCAAGAACCAAAGATGAAATCACTAAAACTGAAAATATAATGAAAATACATTTTATTTTAATAAGTTTATTGTTTTTATTTTTATCGATTTTCTTTGCTATCTTTTTTTTCAGTCGTTTTTTTCTCAAGCCGATTAATAGAATTAGACAGAATATAAAAAAAATGGGCCATGGCCATTTTGATATTAACATAAAAGAGAGTGTCATTTCAGAAATTGGTGAACTTGCTTCAACTTTTAATTACCTTGGAGAAGAGTTGAATAACTATATGGAAAATTTAAAAACCGAAGTTAAAGCCAGGCAGGCTTATGAAACTGAAATTAATATTGCAGCTGATCTGCAAAAGTCTATATTACCGAAAGTAACTCCAGAGTTCTCAAATGATTATTTTAATTTATTTGCTACCTTAAAACCCGCTAAATATGTTTCGGGAGATTTTTATGATTTCTTCTATATCAATGAAAACAAAATTGCACTGTTAATAGCAGATGTTTCCGGCAAGGGAATACAGGCGGCTTTATTCATGTCAATGGCAAAAGCTTTATTGAAAAGCTACTGTTTAACTGAACATAATGATCCGGCTAAAGTCTTAGAAAAAACTAATAATTATTTATGTATAGATAACGAATATAAAATGTTTGTTACAGTGTTTTTAGCTTATTTGAATTACGAAACAGGAGAATTAACTTATGCTAATGCAGGCCATCATAGTTCTATTCTAGCTTCCGGTGACGGAAAATATGAAAATTTTGGTTTACTTGACGGTGTTATACTTGGCTTTTTCCCAGATACAAAGTTCAATTCGGGTTCAAAACTGTTAAAAAAAGATGATTTGGTAGTAATGTACACTGATGGAGTCTTTGAAGCTGTATCTCCTGTCAACAAAGAATATGGAGAAGAAAGGTTAATGGACTTAATCGTTAAAAATCGTAATTTAGAAATAAATGAAATATGCCTTAGCATACTTAGTGATCTTGAAGTTTTTGAACAGGGTAGTAGATTCGATGATGTCACTTTAGTTGCATTGAGAAAAAATTAGTATAATTAGCGATTAATAGCTGACTGAAAGGATGTTAATAGAGCTAAGATGCTTCTGCATTTAGGGAAACAGTAGAACTTATACATAAAGAATAAGATAACTTAAAAATGTGTCTGAACAGACACCATATATAGTAGGTCTATTATGGAATGGAATTTAATTTTACAGGTTTTTATCGCTTCATTGTTAGGTTTTAGCATTGGGATTGAACGTGAAATACATCATAGTTCTGCAGGCATAAGAACTTATGCGGCGATAGCCCTAGGTGCTTGTTTATTTGGTATTATATCTACTCACGTTTCCGGTCCATCAATTTATAAAAGCATAGTAGATCCTTCCAGAATAGCAGCACAGATAGTAAGTGGTATAGGCTTTATAGGGGCTGGTGTTATATTTAAATCAGGAGTAACTACCAGAGGTTTAACGACAGCAGCAACGTTATGGGTGACTGCCGCTGTTGGGTTAGCAGTAGCAGTTAACATGATTGCTTTACCGGTATTTGTAACTGTACTTGTAATACTTATTTTATCATTAAGTCATAGCAGATTTTGGGTTAATTTTAAAAATAAAATAAGTAGCAGAACACATGATAACAATGATACTTAACTAGCTTACCATAGGAAAAAGTTTTAGTAATTGTGTGTTATGGAATTTAACCGGATTGGTCAGTTTAAACATGAGGTTCTAATGTATAATCAATGTCTAGTTTTTATTTGTAAAGCGGATTAGCATGGAATAATATATATTTTAAATCTTACATTTAACTAAATATTTATCACTAATAATTAATACTTTTTAACAAAGGTAGCTTTCAGCATAAAATAGAGAACTGACATGAAGTGCCTGCAGAAATTCGCCCTTTTTAAGCATTTCAAAAGTTTTATCCAGTGAAACTAAAACTATTTCCAATTCTTCTGTTTCATCTAGTTCAGGTTTTTTTACAAGTTTGAGGTCCTGCGCAAGAAAACAATATGTAAAATTGTTATGATTTGCAGGATTTGGTGATACGATACCTGTTTCAATAAAATTGCAACTTGTATACCCAGTTTCCTCAAGAAGTTCACGCCTGGCTGCATCTAAAGGAGATTGATCTGTATTGTCGATTAAGCCACAAGGCAGTTCTAATAAAATTTTACCAATTCCGTGTCTATAGGATTTTACTAATATAACTTTTTCATCGACAGTTACAGGAACTATATTCACCCAGTTTGGATACTCCAGTACATAGTAAGGTTCAATGATTTTCTCATTAGGCATTATGCATTTATCAGCCCTAACCTTAAGCCATTTATCATTAACAACATATTCGGATTTTAGCGTTTCCCATTTCATATATATTATAGAATGTTTATTGCAAATAAAATATGATTCTACTCTTACTTTAATTCTGAATTTAGATTTTTAAAAGCTCTTCACAAGATAATACAGATAATTAAATATTACAATTTTGTATTTTTAAAATTACAAAATTGTATGTAATTTTGAATGATATCTCTTTGAATATCCCTATTTTCTCATATTTTTACTAAATTTTATATATAAACTAAAAAATACAGAATCAATTAAGCTGTTGGCATTAAAATTGCTCATAAGAATTCAATACATGTAAACGTAAGTATTTTAAGACTGCATAAAAATTAAGATCTTTTAGATATATAATAATAAATTAATCAGAGGTAAATTAATGGTTACAGAAACAATTGAATGCTTTGCTAACTCTGCACGTGATAAGTTTTTATATTTTCAAGAAAATTTTATAGGATATTTTATTTTATCTTTAATGGCTGGTGTTTATATAGGGTTGGGGATAATGTTGATATTTTCACTTGGAGCACCCTTAGCAGCCAATGGAATAGTCAGTGTAAAGGCTTTAATGGGAGTTTCGTTTAGTATTGCTTTAACATTGGTAATATTTGCAGGAGCAGAACTATTTACAGGAAATAATATGGTTATGGCAATAGGTGCTCTTTCAAAAAAAGTCACATGGAAACAAGTATTTGTCTTATGGACAATTTGCTATGTAGGAAATCTTATAGGATCATTGGCCCTTGCATATATAATTACACTGTCAGGCTTAACTAGTAAACCAGAATTGGCTTCGTTTATTTTTAAAGTTTGCTCCTCTAAAATGAATGCTCCGTTCATAGAGTTATTTTTTAGAGGTGTACTGTGCAATATGCTTGTTTGCCTGGCAATATGGATGTGTACCAGAACTAGGAATGATACTGCGAAAATTTTACTGATTTTTTTATGTCTTTTTGCATTTATCAGTTCAGGTTATGAGCACAGTATTGCAAATATGACATTGATGGGATTAGGGATATTTAATCCACTGCACCCTGAAACAATATCTTGGAATGGATATTTTTATAATCTTCTTCCGGTCACATTCGGAAACATTTTAGGAGGAGCAGGAATTATTGGTGCTGCATACTGGTTTGTACCAAACAACAATGTTAAAGAGATAAAAAAATTCTGTGTAATTTCTATTAGAAATAAAGAAAAAGATGTTCCCAACATAAATAATTATGATGAAAAAATATTTGTGGATTAAGGTGCAAAGCAACAGATTTTATTTTCCTTTATATATTATAAATCCGGTTTTTCGATCTTTAGTGAAACCATTTTTTGTATAAAATTTATGAGTCTCTTTATTTCCGGTCAACAGCATTACCTGAAAACAATTGTGCTTCCAGGCTGCCTGAATTGAATGCTGAAGAAGTTGAGATGCATATCCTGATTTTCTGTAATCTGGATGTGTTATAACATTTTCGATTAATCCATATGGCATACCTTGCCTGGCCATTTGCGGAATAATCATAAGAAAACAGCTGGCCACTATTTTACCATTACTTTTACCTATGAAAAAAAGTATATTTTTATTCTCTAATATTTCATTCCAGTGATTTAGTGTAGTTTTGCAGTTAGGTAAAGGAGGTATTGGATGATTGTAATGTTGATAAAGATTTAAAACTCCTTCCAAATCTTTTTCTTCTGCATGTACTATATGCAATTTATTCATAATTATAAATATATGTGTAACTTCTTATCAATTATATTTTTATTTAAGTTGGGCTAAACGCTTCCTCTTGGAATTTCGAGTTCTTCGTAACTTTTCTTTTGTACTTCTATAAAATTAAATATTTTTTTAGCTACTTTTGATGGATCGTTAAAACTGCAGTAATCATTTGTTGGATAACTATCCCATAGTTGTGTTTTCATTCCTCCAGGAAGAATAAGGCTCACTTTTGTTTTACTTTCGCCTGCAGCCATTCCCAAACTTCTTACAAAACCGACTTGAGCAAATTTTGTGGCTACATAAATGGATTCATCTGGCTTTGGTTTTTTACCTGCAGAAGAAGCTATTGCAATAAATTTTGATTCTTGTTTTGACTGCAGCATCCTAGTCCATATATAATGAATTAATGGGATGGCGTTTCTAAAATTCACATCAATTGTGTTTAATATTTCTTCTGTGTTATAATCAGAGAAATCGCCTTTCAAAATTCTGCCTGCAACCCAGAAGAAACAGTCTATTTTATCTATTTTTTTAAGTTTTAAAATTGTCTCATTTACGCTGTCTGTAGATAGTAAATTACAATTAATAAATATTCTATTTTCGTTTACTTGATTTTCATCTATGGAACTACCAAGTTCTATAGTATCAAATCCTTTACTAAGGCATTCAAAAGTAATTTCTTTTCCAAGTCCTTTTGTCGCACCCAAAATTAAAACATTCATAATTTTATCCCGTATTACTTTGAGTATAATGACTAATCGCAAGAATATTTTTTAGTTTGCTTTTCCTGTTATTGATTTTTACCTTAAGAATATTTTGCGATAAATTTCTCTTATTAGTTTTCTGATTGATTTCTGGTTTGTTCTGCTTAATTAAAAATGGTCTTTGCTCAGATGTAAAAATAACGAATATTACAGTTAATATTAATGCAGCAAAAACATAGAAATACCATCTTATCATCTAATATTCTCCTGTTTTTTTTGGGGTAAGTTCTTCACTCTTTAATATATAGCAGTTATTGTGCCAATTTTATGAAATATCGCAAAAAGTTGTGTAGTGTATATAAAAAGAATACAAAATAATATTGTTTACTTAAAAAATGATCAAATAAACAGTAGACTTATTTTATGTCGTCACTAACAATCGTTCAATAGTGAACATTTGTTCGAATATGAATGTTCATTATCTGAGAGTAGTTTTTCTTAAAAGTGAATACTTCTACAAATTATGAGAAAAGCATTCTTATTATTATTTCATTAAATATTTGCGTACATCTCGGGCAGTGGTTCCTACAGCATCTACAGCTGCAATAAGTTCTTCTCTTGTTACTTCATATAAACTGCACCAGTTTCTAATTGCATAAGGAGCTTTTATATTAATTTGTTTATCATCATGCTGACGTATTCTCTCACTGTTTTCTAACATATTGTCTCCTGATATTTTTATATATGCAATGTTTATTCTTTGAATAAATCTTTTTAGAATAAGATCTATTAAGTATTATACATGATTAACCAGTAATACTCTAAAAAATGAATTTCCAGTTTCTGAGAAATATTCTTATAAGTTTTATATAATTCATCCTTTGAAGGAAAATTTTTTAGAACTTCATGCAGTGAACCGTCTTCCAGTTCCCTTGATTGATAACTGTCGCCATTACTATCTATTCTGCTAACAGGTGTACTGCTTCCTGCAACGTATCTGTTATCCAGCATTATTACTTTAGAATCAGGTAACAGTTTTGAGTGGAAAATATTGAGAAACTTATTTCTTTCAAGCTTAGGTATATGTGAGTACCAAAAACCGCAGTAACCGGCATTGAAGTGTTTGTTAATATTGTCTAATTTATAGGCATCAGCGATCTGAAATGATACACTGCCTTTTTGAACTTTTCTATATTTAGCTATATCTAAAACAACTTTATTGCAATCTATTCCTAAAATTGATATTGCATTTTTAGCAATCTCTTTTGTCCAATATCCTGTCCCGCAGGCTATTTCTAAAACATTCATACCCGTATAAGCAGTACTGATAATATTTTCCAGTTTTCGTAGATCACTCTGTCTTTCCGGTTTTAGATAAATTTTATCGTACTCCAAAGCACGATCAGCATAATATTTCTTTAACATTTTATCCATTTTACTGCGATCCTCAAAAATTATTAATATTTAAAAATTATACCGTCTATGTAATACCATATTCCATTATGTTTTTTGAACCGAGATAATTCGTGATGAATAGACACTTTAGTATCGTTTATATAATAAGCTCTGAATTCCACTTTTCCGGTTTTGTCTGATTTTTTCCCATGTGAAGTTTTAATAATTTCGAGTTTAAGCCATGTTGATTGCTCAACTTGGGCTTGGGATAACCTATTATCAGGTTTCGTACGCACATCTGGATGAAAAGTGATTGTCAAGTAATCTACTAGTCCTTTGGAAAAGGCAGAATATCTTGAACGCATCAACTCTTCTGCCGTCTCAGGAAATGATTTAGTATTATGAAATTTACCGCAACAGTTATTGTAATCATTACCACTGCCGCATGGACATTTTAATTCAGATAATTCATTTTTCATGGTTAGTTCATCGTTAATATTTTAATTATTTAATCCACTGATAAAAAAATATTTCATTTTAACTAAAAAATCATTTTCTTTTATAAGATTCTTTGTAAAAAACATTTCAATCCCCATATAATGCGCAATACCGAGAAGCACACAGGCAATAATTTTCTTTTCATCCTCGCTTCGTTCTAATTGATTTAGATTCTCAATAAAAAGTTTTTCCAAATCTTCCTGATAACAAGTACTGATATCTTCTGCAATAAACTCAGATTCTCGTATCAGTTCATATTTATATGGGGCTTTTTTGAAATATTCCTGAAGAAGATAAAGAAACTGAAGGTGAGTTGATACATTATCAAAACTTACATTAATATTGTCCTTCAAAAAATGTATAGTTTCATTTTTTATACTGGTGATTATATCTCTTAAAAATTGTTCTTTGTTACTGAAATAATGATAAAAACCTCCTACTTTTACACCTGTTTTTTCTGCTATTTCGTTAACCTTTACTTTGTAAAAGCCTTTTGAACCAAATAGTTTTCTCCCATTTTTTAATAATTTATGCTTTCTGTTTTCTTCGCTGAACAGTTTTCTAATGTAATAATCTGTCTCCCTGAAACTGGCTATATTAAAATCTGATTTATTAAAAAAGCCATTCGTAAGTATTTCTGCTAAAAAACCAGTATCTAACTTAATATTCGTTTTTACAAAACTAATATTCATATACCTTATTCCAGATATAATAAAGAGATACTCCAGTTCTGTTAACTCTCTATTAAAAACCATATTAAGGGCTTTTAGATATACTTCTCTCAGTTTTTGTTCATATTCAATAAATTTATACTGCCCTTCCCTGTAAACTTTAATAAGCTTATGCTCATGTTTGAATATTAAATAATGAATATTTATAAATGACTCAAGTCTTTCTTTAACGGTTTGACCAGATATTGTTCTGCTATGAAGTTCTATTGTATCTGATGTTTCATTAAGAAGGGATTTGAATAACTCTTCTTTGCTTTTAAAAAAATTATAAAATATACCGTTTGAAACTGCAGCATTTGAGCATATTTGAACAACAGAAACATATTCATAAGGATATCTTGAAAATAAATCAATTGATGATTGTATAATTTTTCTTTCTGTTTCTTCTCTCATGTATTAAATGCATTCTCTATTTCATGTTTTATATTTCAATGATTTCTACATTAATTATATGCCTTCTTTTACATTTAACAAGCTAGAATACAGTGTAACAGAATTATATCTCAATTTAAAATTTTACTCTATCAAGATATTTTTACATACAAATAACAAATATATTTTAAATATTTGTTTGACTTATATTATTTTTATTATAATTTAAAAGAATAAAACAGAATAATATCTCAATTTAGGGAACGGAGGATTGTGATGGGTGTTCAATTTATTAGCGGTACTGAAGCAGCAGAAATGATTACTGATGGTTCGATGGTTTCGACGGGTGGATTTGTCGGTATAGGCGTTCCTGAAGAAATTCATAAAAAAATAGAAGAAAGATATAAGAAAACCGGTCATCCTAATAATCTTGGATTGATGTATTCTGCTGGCCAGGGTGATGGATGCGACAAAGGTTTAAATCACTTGGGACATGATGGTTTGGTAACTAAGGTTATAGGAGGACACTGGGGACTTGTTCCGAAGCTCGGAAAATTGGCAAATGAAAATAAACTAATAGGGTATAACATACCTCAGGGAGTAATTTCTCATTTGTTCAGAGATATTGCTGCAGGTAAGCCTGGTACTCTTTCACATGTTGGTTTAGGCACTTTTGTAGATCCAGACCTTGAAGGAGGTAAAATTAACTGTGCTACTACTGAAGAGATAGTACATAAAATAAAGATAAATGGTGAAGATATTCTATTTTATGATGGACAGAAGATAGACTTTGCGATTTTAAGAGGAACATCAGCTGATGATAATGGCAATATTTCATTTGAAAAAGAATCACTGACATTGGAAAATCTCTCATTGGCAATGGCTGCAAAAAACTCGGGAGGAAAAGTTATTGTACAGGTTGAGCGTAAAACTAAAGCTTCCAGTATTGATCCTAAATTAGTAAAAATACCTGGTATATTTGTAGATGCTGTAGTTGTAGCTGAAGATATGAACAATCATATGCAGACGTTCAGTGAACAGTTCAATGAAAATTATATAACTAATAGAATTGAAGATGATTTTGAGATTGACTTTGAACTTAATGAAAGGAAAATCATAGCAAGAAGATCAGCTATGCTATTGAATAGTGATACTAAAATAATCAATTATGGCATAGGAATGCCTGAAGGTATTTCTATAGTACTGAAAGAGGAAAAAATAAATCATAAATTTATTCCTACAGTTGAACCTGGTGCTATTGGCGGTACACCCGCAGGAGGACTTAGTTTTGGATGCTCATCATTCCCTGAAGCAATTATAGATCAGCCGTATCAATTTGATTTTTATGATGGCGGAGGGCTTGATATGGCATTTTTAGGATTAGCTCAATGCGATGTAAAAGGCAATATAAATGTATCTAAATTCGGCAGTAAAATAGCTGGATGCGGAGGATTTATCGATATATCTCAAAATGCAAAGGAAATTGTTTTCTGCGGAACATTTACTGCCGGCGGCCTTAAAACAAAACTTAAAAATGGAAAACTCTTGATATTGAAGGAAGGTAAAGTCAAAAAATTTGTTAAGAATGTTGAACAGATTACGTTCAGTGGTGAATTAGCAGTGAATGCAAATAAAACAGTGTTATATATTACAGAAAGGGCAGTATTTGAACTCACTGTGAATGGACTTTTATTAACTGAAATAGCACCTGGAATAGATATTAAAAATCATATTTTTAAAAATATGGACTTCATTCCTGAAGTATCTAATAATTTAAAATTTATGGACATAAGAATATTCAAGAATTCTCTAATGAACTTAAGTGAAGATTATCTAACAAACTAAAATGTAAAGGGGAAAGCAAAATGGTTGTTATAGTATCTTATTCGCTAGCTGTTATAATGTGTGTCGTTACAATGATATGCTGGGGTTCATGGGGAAATACCCAGAAACTTGTAAGTGGAAAAAACTGGTCTTTCCAATTGTATTATTGGGATTTTACAATTGGTCTTTTCATTCTTACATTAATACTTGCTTTTACAATAGGAAGCTTTGGACATCTTGGACATCAGTTTATTCCAAATCTGGAACAGGCTTCAACAGGTGCACTGTTTTCTGCATTTGTTGGAGGGGTTATATTCAATGCAGGAAATATTCTTATAGCTATTGCTATTGATATTGCCGGAATGGCTTTTGCATTTCCTGTCGGTGTAGGCTTTGCACTTGTAATTGGAGTAATCAGTAATTACATTCCCAACCCTATAGGAAATCCATTTCTGCTTTTTCTAGGCGTTGGATTAGTTGTTCTTGCTATTGTCTTATCTGCTTTAGCTCATCGAAAAGTTCAGAGTGCAGCAATAAAAGAAAATAAAATTGTTAAAGGATTAATTGTTGCGTTATTAGGTGGTATTCTGATTGGAATATTCTTTAGATTTTTAATGAACTCTATCGGCACTGTCGATTTTACTAAACTTATTCCAGGTGATTTGAGCCCTTATACTGCAATAGTATTGTATGGACTAGGTATTTTAATTTCAAGCTTTATTTTTAATACATTAAATATGTATAAACCCATTACCGGTAAAAAATGTACATATGCTGATTATTTTAAAAAAGGATCAATTCTAACCCATTTAGTAGGAATGTGTGGCGGATTACTTTGCGGATTAGGGACTTCCTGTATACTTCTTGCCTCAGCCGCTGCCGGTCCATCTATATCTTATGGACTAGGACAGGGAGCTACACTTATTGCTGCCGTTTGGGGTGTATTTATTTGGAAAGAATTTAAAAATGGCCCAAAAGGAACCAATAAAATATTGATTTTTATGTTTTTAGGCTTCCTTATGGGATTAGCTTTAATAATTATTTCAAGAATTGTATAAAATCAACAAAATGACTAAAGGAGAACGATCATGAGAGTTGAAGATAAAGTATGTATTGTTACAGGCGGTGCAAGAGGTATTGGTAAATCTATAGTTGATACACTGGCAGCTGAAGGGGCAAAAATTGTAATTTCCTGTGACATGATAGAAGCAGAACACACACAGACAAATGTAAGACATGAAAAACTCAATGTGACTGATAGAGAAGCTGTTAAAGGCTTAATTTCTAAAATTAATGATGAATTTGGAAGAATTGATGTCTTAGTTAATAATGCAGGTATTAACAGAGATGCAATAATGGTAAAAATGACTGAAGATCAATGGGATGCTGTTATTGACGTAAATTTAAAAGGTGTATTCAACATGACTCAGGCTGTTGCCCCCTGTATGATAAAAAATAGAAAAGGTTCTATTGTAAGTTTATCATCCGTTGTTGGACTTTTTGGAAATATAGGACAGACAAACTATGCTGCTACAAAAGGCGGTGTTATATCAATGACAAAAACATGGGCTAAAGAACTTGCCAGAAAAGGTGCTCAGGTTAGAGCCAACTGCGTAGCTCCAGGTTTCATTAAAACACCGATGACAGAAAATCTGCCTGAAAAAGTTATAGATGCAATGAATGCAAAAACACCGTTAGGAAGAATTGGGGAATCTGAAGAAATAGCAAAAGTTGTTATGTTTTTAGCAAGCGATGATTCTTCATATATAACAGGTGAAACTATAGCTGTAACAGGTGGACTCGTTATTTAATAACAAATTATGAATTAAGAATTACGATTGTTGAAAACAGCGAAAAACTAATAATAAACAACTATAAGGAAATATTCAAATGTCAAAAGTTTATATAGTTAGTGCTAAAAGAACAGCAGTAGGAAGTTTTTTAGGAAGCTTAAGCAGCCTGTCACCCGATAAGCTTGCAGGACTGGTAATAAAAAACATTATTGATGAAACAGGTATTAATCCTGAAAATATCAATGAAGTAATATTAGGTAATATTCTTTGTGCAGGACACGGCCAGGGACTTGGCAGACAGGCATCTATATTTGGCGGTATTCCGAAAGAAGTACCTGCATATTCATTAAATATGCTTTGCGGCAGTGGAATGAAAGCTGTAATGAATGCATATAATTCTATAAAAGCTGATGAAAGCGACATGATAATTGCCGGTGGAATGGAATCTATGTCACAGGCCGGTTTTATTTTACCTGCTAATATTAGAAGCGGTAATAAAATGATGGATCTAACAGCAAAGGATCATATGATTACTGACGGTTTAACCGATGCATTCAGCGGTCTTCATATGGGAATTACAGCTGAAAATATTGCAGAAAAATATGGATTAACCAGATGTGAACAGGATGCATTTGCTTTTGATTCACAGAAAAAAGCAATTTATGCCGTAGATAACAATAAATTTAAAGATGAAATAGTACCTATAGAAATAAAGACCAGGAGAAGTTCATCTGTTTTTGATAAAGATGAATATCCAAATAGAACAACTGATTTAGAAAAACTTGCTAAATTAAAAACTGTTTTTAAAAAAGACGGAACTGTTACTGCAGGCAACGCATCAGGAATGAATGACGGAGCATCTGTGATGCTGATTGCATCTGAAAACGCTGTTAGGGAATATAACTTAAAACCAATGGCAGAAATAGTTTCTGTGGGTCAGGGTGGAATCGATCCTTCTATTATGGGAATGGGACCTGTACCTGCGGTCAACAGTGCACTTAAAAAAGCAGGTATGAGCTTATCTGATATCGAACTTATTGAACTGAATGAAGCATTTGCCGCCCAATCCTTAGGCGTAAGAGCTGAACTCATGAAACAGCATAAATTGCCGGAGAAATGGTTTATCGAAAGAACCAATGTTAACGGAGGAGCTATTGCCTTAGGACATCCTATAGGTGCTTCAGGAAATAGAATAACAACTACTCTTCTTCATGAAATGAGAAAAAGGGATGTTAAATACGGTCTGGCTTCATTATGCATAGGCGGAGGTATGGGAACAGCACTGATAGTAAAGAATATCTGATTTATAAATATTATTAAAAGAACTTTAAACCTGAATATCTAACCATCTCTTTCTGGAGTATGATTAGATATTCAGAACAAGCTAAATTACTTTTTACAAAAGTTGAAGATACAGTTTTATCTGATTTGCAGATTAACCAGCTATCTGTTTTCTCTCATGGCTTCAGCAATACTTTCCTGAATTTCCTCTGGTTTTCTGGTAACAAACATGGCCAGAAGTAAAGTTATTACACATAAAATAAACAACAGTATAGAACCTAAAGCATTGGATAGAACATTAATGCCGCCAAAAGTACTCAAATATGATATGACACTGGCACCAACCAGATATATCCATAACCATATTGACTGTTTAAAGTTGAGTTCTATGTGTACAGTTTTGCGTTTGTAAAATTTATATAAAAACAGACAAACCATTCCGATAGCAATAATAATGTCCGCTTTATACACGATATCCCAGCCGCACCAGTAAAACATTAATGTACAGGCGAAAAAAGCCACTATCGACCATAAATGTCCAAAAACTAATCTGAACGGTCTTCTTATTTTCGGCAGTTTTACTCTTAATGTTGACATTGATATCGTGCCTACAACATAAGTCAGTGCAAACAAGACCGTAATTATAGAAGCCATAGTATCCCAGCCTTTAAAAAATAAGAAAATAAGCAAACCGACTATAAAAGTGATAAATATAGAATATACAGGATTGTCATGTGCATTTATTTTCCCGAATATACCTGGTAAGTATCCATTCTTGCTCATACCGTATAATGATTTACTTGCACTGCTGAAATACATTAATCCAGCTGCAATTGGTGCAATTATTGCACCGGCATATATAAAAGGAACCAGCATTTTTAAGTTATGATCTTTAGCTAATGATGCGAAAGGGCCTAAATGAGAATTAGCCAAATTACTGCCTGGACCGGTTGCTGAAAGGAATGCCGTCTGGAGTAATAAATATATGAATAAGCAGATAACTACTGAACCTATAATTGCTATAGGTAATGCCACTTTAGGATTTTTACAGTCTCCGGCCATTTCTGCAGCAAGCTTGAAACCGTTAAAAGCAAATATTATCCCCACAACTGAAATTGCAGTCAGAATACCGTGTAAACCGTGGGTAGAGAAAGGTGCTCCTGCAGGATGCATAATCTGTCCAAATGAAGTAAAAAAATAACACAGAATTACGATGGAGACGAAAACAGGTATTATTACTTTAATTACTGTCAATATACTGTTTGCTCTCACCAGCCATCTGATAGAGTAAACGTTAATTATACTGAACAGCAGCAGGATTGCTGCTGCTAAAAGATACCCCTGAGTTGACAGTGCCCCTGCGCCTGAAACAGTTAAGGACGGATATTTAACAGATAGATACTGGATTGTTGCCTGAACTTCGGTAGGTGCATAAATAAGATACGACAACCATGTTATCCATGCAAAAGCGTAGCTTGTAAGAGTACCGTGAGTAAAATGAGGAATTCGGCTGCTCGAACCAATAACAGGTACTATTGTACATACTTCAGCAAAAACAAATGCAATAATAATTACTAGAATACCGCCTACAACCCATGAAACAAGTGAAGCTGAACCTGCCAGAGTATCGGCATAAGACGCTGCAAACAACCATCCGGAGCCTATAATTGCACTCATTGACATAAACAATAGACCGATAATAGATATATTCCGCTTCATAGCATCTCCTTTAATCTATTTTTAAGTAAAAAATATAATTTTTATCTAAACGTTAATAAGCTAACAATTTAAGCAGTCATTACAATAGAATATTTTTTGAATTAGAAAGATTATTCTTTTATCCTCAATGAGCATCCATATTTTATGATTCCCTGCGAATAAAATATAAAATCTATGTATAGATTAATAAGTATTATTATTTATTGATGTTGACATCTTGATAAATTTTTGGAATTAAATCGGTTTTTTTTTCAAATTTTTTCATTAAGGAATAGTCGTTTTCATTTATTGTCATTGGTGTAATTATTATGTAACCTTGTTTAAGGTAATACTCATCATCTTTTAATATGGGTAATTTATCTTTAGAGGGGAGCTCATTATATTCTTGTTGTAATTTTTTTAATTTTGGATTACTTTTATCTGGAGTCCAAATTGTCCTGTTTCCTTTTACATTTGGTTCTTCTCCAAATATTTTTTTAAGATAGATTTCTTTTTCTTTTTTATAAATCGCATGCACTTTAGGATAATTTACTATTTCTTCAGGAGATAATATATATGAGGATATTTTTCTTTCTGCAATTTTTGAACCTTTTATTTGATCGAATGGTATCGTCGGAAATGTAATTGTAAGGTAATTATTTTTACCCATATTGTCAATAAAATCAGAAGAAATGAATTCTTTTATCCAATTTGGTATAACTGTATATGATATTTTATTTCCACTATCAAAACCGGAAAAAGCAATTGCTTTTACTCCAAGGAAGGCTGACATTCTCGCAGCACCAACAGTTCCTGAACCAAACCAGTCCGGTCCAATATTTGAACCACTATTAATACCGGATAAGACTAAGTCCGGTCTGTCTTTTCCAAAGAAACCTGATAATCCTAGAGCAACACAATCTGCTGGATAATTTAGTATAGTATATGCTGTTATGTTCTCACCTTTTTCTTGGGATTTGCCAACACATGTTATTTCATAAACTGTTTCAATTTTTCCTACACCCAGATAATTAGATGTTCCTGATCTATCAACATCTGAAACAATAATTGAAACACGATCTGCAACTTTATTAACAGCTTTTGCCAATGCCGTTAATCTTTCTTGAAAGTTTTGCAAACCATCATCATTTGTAATTAATATATGACGAAATTTCTTTGTTTGTCCATAGGATAAACAGCAGCAAAGAGTTAAAAATGACACTAGAATGATTTTTCTCATCATTTGAAAATTCCTTTGTTTGTATCAATTATTGTTTTCTTATATCATATAATTATAGTAGAAAAGATGACAAAACTTATACATCGTATATAGTTATTATTATTTTATGTTGTTTTACATATTGTCTTGATTGTTAATCAATTTATTTTTTACACCAGCTAATTAAAAAGAATTCTGCAATGAAAAAACTTGAATTAATAAACTGTTATAAGCGCATAGCTCCTTATATACATAAAACACCGATTCTAACTTCACGAATGATAAATGGGATAGCATCCTCCGAACTGTATTTTAAATGCGAAAACTTTCAACGAATGGGAGCTTTCAAAATGAGAGGGGCAACAAATGCTATTCTACAGCTTACAGAAAAACAGAGATCTAAAGGCGTAGTTACTCATTCATCCGGAAACTTTGCCCAGGCACTATCCCTGGCTGCACGAAGTTTGGGAGTAAAAGCATATATTGTAATGCCATTGACAGCACCTCAGGTAAAAAAAGATGCAGTCAAAGGATATGGAGGAGAAATACTGGAATGTGAACCGAATCTTATTGCCAGGGAAGCTGCAGCAGAAAAAATTGAAATAGAAAAGGGCGCTTCATTTATTCATCCATCAAATAATATTGATGTTATACTGGGTCAGGGAACAGCCTGTATGGAACTACTTGAAGATTATTCTGATTTGGACTTTGTCTTCACTCCTGTAGGAGGGGGTGGGCTTATTGCTGGGACTGCATTAGCATCACATTTTTTCTCTAATAATTGTCATACTGTAGGTGGAGAGCCTTTTGAAGCTGACGATGCATACAGATCATTAAAAAGCGGTAAAATTGAAAGCAATAAAACTACTAATACAATTGCTGACGGATTAAAAACACAACTTGGAAATATTAACTTTCCTATCATTCAAAAGTATGTTGACAGCATTATAAGAGTTGCAGAAGATGAAATTTCAGGAGCGATGAAACTTATCTGGGAAAGAATGAAAATTGTAGTTGAGCCTTCCAGCGCAGTAGCACTTGCTGCACTCTTAAGAGAAAAAAACAGATATTCCGGAAAAAAAATCGGCATTATAATTTCTGGTGGAAATGTAGATTTAAGTAAGTTACCATTTTAATAAATTAGATGTTGAATTATAAATAGTATGTCTGATTCGATATCATTAACCTGTTACGGACTTTAATCGATGAAGAACAGGAATAATTAATCAAGCATTTAAACAAGATAAACTATTATCAATCTGTTATTTATGAACATAAAACCAGAAAATTATGATGGTTATGAAGTTGGTTCTGTTGCTGTAAAATGGAACCGAATTCATACTGATGGCACCAGTGAATTTAAAGTAATTCGCCATGAAGGTAATCCCAAAGGCAAGTTATCTGAAATAATCAATGATTATCCTAATAATATTAAAAATGTTACTATTACCGGCCACTTGACTAAAAATTTTATAAAAGTTTGCTATCATCCTGAAACAGAATGTGTAGAACGGGCTATTAAAGAACATAAATTGAATTTGGATATGATCTTGGCACTTGGAGGTGAATCATTTGTTGTTTATACAGTTAAAAACGGTATAATAAAAAATATTTTTTCGTCTTCAAAATGCGCGGCCGGCACAGGCGAATTTGTAATACAGCAATTTCAGAGAATGGGATACTCTTTAGATGAAGGGCTATCAGATTGCAAAAATGGACTTAAAGTCAACATAGCTACAAGGTGTTCAGTTCATTGTAAATCCGATGCTACACATAAGCTGAACAAGAGAGAATGTTTTCCCAAAGATATTGCTCGTTCACTAGTCTATGATTTAGCCAAAAAAGTCTCAAAGCTGATTGATTCATCCAGATGGTCTTCAAAAAAAATTCTGCTGACAGGAGGATTATCTTTGAATACTCCTTTTATTGAAGATTTAAAATCACTGCTATCTGGATCAGACATAATGACTGTACCAGAAAGCCACTATATAGAAGCTTTTGGAGCTTCACTAATATCATTTGATCTGAATAATAATACAAAAAATACTAACAATGATCAATTAGTAGAGTTAATTAAGGATGGAGGATCACTTTTCAAAAGGCACAAACCTTTAAAAGATTTTGAACATCTTTTAGATTTCAGACCTGGTGATATAAGTGATAAAACTGTTCAGGAGAATGTAAAGTATATACTGGGCATTGATGCAGGTTCCACAACAACAAAAGCTGTTCTGTTTAACGTAGATAATATGAGTGTAGATGCAGATTGTTATTTGAGAACTAATGGGAATCCTGTTGAAGCTACTAAAAAATGCTTAACAGCTCTGATAAAAGCAATAGGTAATAAAACAGTAAATATAATTCAGGCATCAGTTACAGGTTCAGGAAGAGAAGTTGTATCTGTGTATTTGAATAACTGTCATGCCTGTAATGAAATACTGGCTCATGCCAAAGCTGCTATATCAGAACTGCCTGAAGTTGATACAGTTTTTGAAATAGGTGGTCAGGATTCAAAATACGTATCTCTTATTAATGGTACCCCTGTTGACTATGTAATGAATGATGGTTGTTCGGCAGGTACAGGCAGCTTCCTGGAGGAAACCTGTGCAATAGATATGAATATACCTTTCACAGAAATTAGTAATTGTGCTTTAAAAGGAAAATCTCCAATAGTTTTTGGTGAAAGATGTGCGGCTTTTATAAATACAGATTTACGAAATGCTCTCCAGCAGGGAGCAGAAATAAATAATGTTGTTGCGGGTTTAGCTTATTCAATTGCTGATAATTATATTTCCCGCCTAGTTAACGGCAGATCTATTGGCGATACAATTTTTTTCCAAGGAGGTGTTGCACTTAATAAATCTGTAGCTCTGGCAATAGCTTCAAGAACAGACAGGAAAGTAGTTGTACCTGCAAAACCTGAATTAATGGGTTGTGTCGGTGCAGCTCTGATAGTTATTGATTTAATGAAAAAAAATATAATTGTTGAACAGGAATATAATTTAGTTGAGATACTTCACACTGAATTAACAACTTCAGGTACTTTCACATGCAAATCCTGCAAAAACATGTGCGAAATTAAGAAAATTAACGTTAGAGGAAAAAGTTTCCCGTTCGGAGGCTTATGTTCAAAGTTTGATAATCAGAGACATGGCAAAAATAATAAAGAAGGAAATAACTTAATTAAACTTCGTAATGAATTAATGTTCGATAAATACGGTGATGTTAACCTTGAAAGTATCAAAAAAAGCATAGGACTCCCTCTAGCTTTATCTACTTATGAGCTTTTTCCTTTTTATGCAAAACTGATAAATGAACTAGGTTATAATGTAATTTTAGGTGACCCCATAAATGAGGGCAATAACAAAACACTAGCTCCAATCTGTTATCCTGGGGAGCTGGTACATGGCGCTGTTTATTCTATTTTAAATAAAAATACTGATTATATTTTTCTGCCCGATGTGTTGGAAGTAGAGGATACAGAAAACAGTTATACACGCAGTTATACCTGCGCTACCACATCTGTAATATCAGGAATTATAAAAAATGTTTTTGAATCTTCAAAAGATAAAATATTATCCCCTCATATCGGTATTTCCGAAAGAATGATTAATACTTCCAGATCAGAAATAGTACGTATTTGCAAAGTGCTGAACATTGATAAAAACAAAGCTGAGAATGCTTTCAATAATGCATTAAAATATTATAATAGCTATCTTACTGATTATAAAAATCAGGCACTTAGAATTTTGGAGTCTGTTAAAAAAGAGCCTGTAATTATTTTTATGGGAAGACCTTATTCTACATTTGCCTCAAATGTAAACCTGTCCATCCCTCAAAAAATTATCAGCAAAGGATATAATGTGGTTTCTTCAGATGTGCTTCCTGTATTATCCGGATCTGTTTCTGTTCATCCTGATAATTGCTGGCATTATACACAGCAGCTCGTGAATGCGGTAAAGTATGCTAAAGAAAAACCTAATTATTATATCTGCTTTATTTCCTGTTTCTCCTGCGGTCCTGATGCTTCAGTATATCATGAAATAAAAACGCAGTTGTCCGGAAAACCTTTCTGTTATCTGGAAATAGATTCACATACAGCTCATGCAGGAGTAGAAACAAGAATTGAAGCTTTCCTGGAAATAATCAAAATGAACCATTAAAAAATAGATTCAATATGACTGATAATAAATATAGACCAGCTAAAATTACAAAAAAAAATATTATTGACAGTTATGGTCACCATATACCATTTTCATCACCTAGAATAACTCATGTCTGGCCTATTGATACAAGTTATTATCTAAGTCGTTTAGCTAAAAGTTTTTTTGAAAAAAGAGGATTCAACTTTAGAATTTGCGGTAAAACAGACTCTGCTGTCCTACAGGCAGCGAGATATATTACTTCAGGGAAAGAATGTCTGCCGATGAATGCTATTGCCGGATCAATTTATACAGATTTATGTACAAGGGATGATGATGAAATCAGCTTATACTATTCACCTAATAACGGCGGTCCATGTCAAATTGGTGCATGGCCGTTAATTTTTGATACTTTTACTGAAAAAAATAAGATTAGAAATGCAATTTTCTGTATGAGTCTTAATGAAAAGCATAATTATTTTGGAAAGGGGTTAGGCTTTCTCAAAGATTTTACTTCTATATTTTATATATCAGATATGATTGAAGAAGCAAAATCAGCACTGAAATGTGTAGCAAAAGATAGGATGGATGCACTAAAGATATTTGATGAGGTTACTGAAGAAGTTATCAATAGTGCTAAGATTAATCACTCAGCTTTGATTAAGTCACTTAGAAATTGGAATAATAAGCTCTCAAAAATCCCTCGTAAATGTAAATTAAAAGACGTACCTAAAATTCTTATTTTCGGAGGATTAAATATTCTTTTCGATCATCATCCTGTAACAAAGTATTTTGAGAATCAAAGTATCATTGTCAAACAGATTGATATTACTGAAGGGATAATCTCAATGCAATGTGAAGAGTTATATAAATATTGTATATCTAATAATATACTGGATCCTGAAAATCAATTTAAATATATGCATTATTTTATTTCATTATTTCAGAACTCTATTAAAAATATATTATGCTCAAAGCCTAAAAGTAATAATGCTTTAAAAGCAGCTGAAGCCAGGTTATCTATCACATATCTGGAATTTATTATAAAAAAATATAGAAAATTTTTAGGACAGTCAGGTTTATTATTTGATGAATATATAAGTTTTAAAGACCTAGCCATAGAAGGACATAAATATATAACAAATAATGCAATGACAGAAAGCAGTATTACAGTCGGTAGATACTTAAATACGATTAAAAACAGTGTTTTTGACGGAATGATAAACTTAGGAACATTTAACTGTCAACCAGCTATGAATTCAGCTGCAGTATTACGTTCAATAGTAAATATGAATGATAT
>DASCNA010000084.1:0-4938 GCA_036011305.1 Victivallales bacterium | reverse complement strand
CTATTAGAATATAAATATTTATTATAAGCTGTTATATTAATTTTATATTAAATTATTTATATCACTCAATCATGGAATCAGAAAGATCAATAATGGATAATCAGTTACTTTATGTATATTTTGTTAGTTTAGGATGTTCAAAAAATTTTGTAGACACAGAAGTAATGGCTGCTTCTCTTTTAAAAAAAGGAATAGGAATCACAGATGACCCGGCTGAAGCATCGATTTATGCAATTAATACCTGTGCATTTATTCCCCCGGCCAGACAGGAAGCAGAAGATAATATCAATGAAGCCATCACATGGAAAGAAGAAGACACTCAAAATCGAAAATTAATTGTAACTGGGTGTTTAACACAGTGGGATAAAAAAGGAGAATATCAAAAATTGTTTTCCCAGGTTGATCTATGGATGGGAATAAATGAGCTTCAGGAACTGCCTGATAAAATTGCTTCACTTTATTCAGATTCAGACAGTAACAGGAAAAAAGTATTCTGTGATTTTAATCCTGATTATCTATATAACGATAAAACTCCCAGACTTCAACTCACACCATCTCATTATGCATATATAAAAATAGCCGAAGGCTGCGATAACAGATGTGCATATTGCTCTATTCCAAGCATTAGAGGAACATTAAGGAGCAGAAAAGAAAACTCAATAATAAAAGAAGCCAATAATTTACTAAGCGGAGGGACAAAAGAGTTATTGGTTATAGCTCAGGACATAACAGCATTTGGCCGAGATAAAAAATATAAAGATGGTAATTTAGCTTCTTTAATAACAAAACTGGATGAAATCAATGGCAAACATTGGATCAGACTCCATTACCTGCACCCGGAAACTATATCAGATGAATTTATTTCAGCACTAAAAAATTCAAAGCATATTATCCCATACCTTGATATTCCTCTTCAGCACATCTCTGACAGGATACTTAAATCAATGAATAGAAAAGTTACAGCAAATCAGGTAAGAGAGACAATTATAAAATTAAGAGAGGCAATACCATCTCTAACATTTAGAACAACATTTATTGTCGGTTTTCCAGGAGAAACTGAAAAAGAATTTAATGAGTTATGTGACTTTGTATCTGAATATAAGTTTGAAAGACTGGGTGTATTTCCATTTTTCCCTGAACCTAATACTAAAGCCTTTGATATGGAAGGTCAGATTGATAATGAAACGGCTACGAAGAGGGCTGATATTATACAAGAACTTCATAGAGAAAACTCTATAAGTTTCAATAAACAGCTTGTAGGCAGGAAATTTGATGTTATCATTGATAATATAGATAATAATTATCTCACTGGAAGAACCTATATGGACTCTCCGGATATTGATAATACAGTGGTTATTTATTCTAAAAAGAAACTCAAAATCGGTAATATAGTGTCAACTAAAATTACAAATTATTCTGATTTTGATTTAGAGGGAAAATTAGTTTAATTACTTTCAAACAGGATATTGATATGAATCTACCAAATAAGCTTACTGTGAGTCGAATAATTTTAGTGTTTATTGTATTAATTTTGGCCAATGTATATTATAAGTTTTCCCAGCCTACTGCTTATATAATTCAAATTATTGCCGTTATTCTTACAATCATAGCAGCTTATACTGACTTACTTGACGGTCAGATTGCCAGAAAATATAATCTGGTGAGCGATTTCGGTAAATTAATTGACCCGCTTGCCGACAAGATTTTTGTCATGACAATTTTTATAATTTTCGTAGATACTGTAAACCCTATTACAAAACACGCTATGCTTCCAGGCTGGATTGTTGTAGTCGTACTGGCAAGAGAATTTCTTGTTACTGGTTTACGGTCTCTTGCCGCCACCAAAGGAGAAGTTATTGCAGCAGATAAATTTGGAAAAATTAAAACTGCTACACAGATGGTATTCTTCGCATTTGGCGGTTTTATTTGGCTTAATATTCTACCATTATGCGGAGTAGTTAAGGTCTTCTGGATAATAGCAATGCTTATCGTTGCTTTGATAACTATATATTCAGGATTAAATTACTTCGTAAAATACAAACACTTATACTTGGATTAATTTCACCTTGTTTTCTTGATAATCCTGCTTTAAGCTGGAAATTTTTTATCACAAATTGTATGTTGATAAGTTTTTTAAGGATTTCAAACTCCAGCTTATGTTTTCTTTTTATAATCCTTAATTTTTTTTTACATTATTAATTCCGGCGATGCCGGTTCAGGAGGTATATTATGGCACTTTGGGATGGACGGTTTGAAGGAAGCCCTGATAAAATTTTAACAGAATTCAGCGAATCAATTTCATTTGATAAAAGATTATATAAATACGATATTCAGGGCAGTAAAGCACATGCGCAAATGCTGTCAGAATCAAATATTATTTCTACTGAAGCGGCAA
This sequence comes from Victivallales bacterium, assembly GCA_036011305.1. Lineage (GTDB taxonomy): Bacteria > Verrucomicrobiota > Lentisphaeria > Victivallales > GWF2-38-69 > DASCNA01. Next base: position 2,543 of record DASCNA010000084.1, on the reverse strand, counting down.
AAGCAATCATTGACGGGTTAACTGATATTGAACAGAAAATAAATCAGGGTAATTTTGAATATGATATCGCACTTGAAGATATTCATATGCATATAGAAAATGCTTTAACAGAACATATCGGTGAAGAAGGTGCAAGACTGCATACAGCCAGAAGTAGAAATGATCAGGTCGCTCTCGATTTCAGATTATATTTAAGAGATCAAATCGACAAAATGGTTGAAGGCATAAAACTCTTTCAAATAGCACTTCTTAAACAGGCTGCACAAAATACAGATACAATTTTACCTGGCTATACACACTTACAGCGAGCCCAGCCAATTCTGTTTGCACATCATCTTTTGGCATATATTGAAATGTTTGACAGGGATAAGAGTAGACTAATTGATTGCAAAAACAGATTAAATGTAATGCCTTTAGGTTCAGGTGCTCTAGCTGGATCGACATTAAAAATAGAAAGAGATATTACCTGTAAACTGCTCAATTTTCCTTCCATTTCTAGAAACAGCATGGATGCTGTTGCAGATAGAGATTTTGCATGTGAACTTCTGGCATCACTTTCTATTTTTGGAATGCATATCTCTAGATTATCAGAAGATATAATATTATGGTCTTCTGCTGAATTTAATTTTATAGAACTTGCGGATGCATTCTGTACAGGTTCAAGCTTAATGCCTCAGAAAAAAAATCCTGATATAGCAGAAATAGCCAGAGGAAAAACAGGAAGACTATTTGGAAACCTTATATCACTCTTAACTATTTTAAAAGGCCTTCCATTGACCTATAACAGAGACTTACAGGAAGATAAAGAACCGGTATTCGATGCAATAGATACCGCTAGCAAACTTCTTGCAGTATATCCTCCTATGATCGCCACAATGAATGTCAAAAAAGATATAATGCTTCTAGCAGCTTCTGATCCAGCTTTAATGGCTACTGATCTTGCAGAAAAACTCGTCGAGCTGGGGGTGCCTTTCAGAATAGCGCACCATAGAGTAGGTTCACTTGTTAAATGGTGCAAGAAAAGTAATAAACTTCTGAATCAAGTTAGTTTGGATGAAATGAAAATTTCTATTCCTGAAGCTGACAGGGAATGTATTAAACTTTTTTCTCCTGAACAAAGTATAAGAAAAAGAAAAGTATTTGGGGCAACGGCTCCTGAAGAAGTTAAGAAGCAAATCCAATATTGGAATAACATGCTTAAATAAAAAAGAATTAGATATAGGAGATTATAAAAGCTAATCTCTTATACCTAAAATCAGCATAACAGCCTAAAATTAAGATTCTGTTCTTTCCAGTGCCCCTGTTTTCCTAATTTTTTCGCTAATCGATACATAAAGTATTATTACAAAAACACAAATCATAAATATAACACTTAATTTTATTATAGCCGGAATCCCAAGGGTTCCCTTAACATAACTTGAATAAAACTGTGCCGCCATAGTACCTACACCTGATGACGCTATAAAAAAACTTACAAGGCGCGGTGAAGGTTTTTTAAGAAGTAGCGTACCTAAAGATATACATGAACCGTAAATACATGAACATCCTAACCCGAGGACAGATATGGCAATAAGCATCATTGCGCCATTTGCAGAATAAATAATCAGAGTATAACCAACTAAAGCTACAATTGCAGAATACATTATATATTTATTCACTTTAATGAACATCAAACCAATACTGGCAACCATGCATCCACCTCCATAGAAAAACCAGAAAAGGCTTAGCCCAAAATTAGCAGTTTCTGCAGGGATATGCAGATATTCAGTCAAAAAATTAACTACCCAGTAAGTAAATCCCATAAACGAGAGAAAATTCAGAAAAATTGCAAGACCGACAAGGTATACATTAAATGTCCATCTGGAAAAATGTGTTTTATCCTCAATGTCATTTTTCGCATGATTTATATTAGGCAGTTTTGTTAATAAAAGCACCCCAATAATAATTACCCATAATATTAAAACTGAAACATAAACATATTTCCAGTTTAAATTATGCACTATCATTTCTCCTGCTGCAATAGGTAGAATTACTGAACCTACTGCAAAAAAAAGATCTAGAACATTCATTCTTGAGGATCTGCTTTTCCCATCAAATGAATGGGAAACTATATAAAAAGGTATAGTTACCAGTGCTCCAAAGCTATATCCCATCAAAATAAAAATGGGAATTAATGCTGAAATCTCTTTCACCATAAACAAGCCTATTAAACATAATATATATATAACTGCTATAGATAATATTTCATTTTTTAATGTAATGATTCTTACTATGAAACCATTAAAAATCTGACCTAAAAGCATTCCTGTCATAAAAAATGAAAAAACAAAACCGGTATACGATAAAGTTGTTTTAAACTCAGCGGCAGCCACACCTTTTACTACAAAAGGAAGTATTACTGCAATTCCGCAAACTACCATTAGCGCATTAGAGAGAATTGTGAGATTGATACGATTAGCTAAAGAACCCCTTTCATCCATAGAAACCACCTTTTTACTTTAAATATTTTATATAATTTTATATTCATCGTATTATATATATAT
>DASCNA010000083.1:0-53253 GCA_036011305.1 Victivallales bacterium | reverse complement strand
AAAATAGTGACTAATAAATTATTTGAAATATAATTGTTAAAATAATTGGATATATATTTTTGACATCCAGGACTTTATAATATCTACATTCCTGAGCATGATAACATTTAACTTACGCATTGTTATAAAAGTTTAGATTATATGGAAAAATTTATACTCGGCAATTTGGTCTACATAGTGTTCATGGTGTTATCCTGGGCGATTTCAGTTATTTTAACTCGTTCATTGATCCATATCATGCCAATTCTAAATTTTTTAGATATTCCAAAATCAGACAGGCATATTCATACTGAACCGATACCTACTTCAGGCGGATTGGCAATTGCATTCAGTACAATATTAACTTTACTGATCTTCTTCTATAGTCCGTGGTGTGCAGGAGAGGAATGTATCACTAATCTATCCCTCTTTTACAAACTGTTAATCCCGGTATTAATCATTATTATTACCGGACTTATTGATGATAGAATCAATATATCAGCATTGGTTAAACTAATTGTACAGATATTGGTTGCTTCTTATTGTTGGTACATCGGGATAAGGTTTACAATTATTATGGGATATGATATAGGTATAATTCTTTCATATGTTTTTACCATATTTTGGATTTTAGGATGTATAAATGCATTTAACCTCATTGACGGTCTTGATGGTTTAGCTGCAGGCTTAGGGATAATTTCAGCATTGACAGTGGGAATACTTCTTGATTCTCAGGAAATGCAGGGAGGAGCCATGGTTCTGTTTTGTTTAGCAGCTGCCTGCTTAGGATTTTTAAAGTACAATCGTCATCCAGCCAAAATTTTTATGGGAGATACCGGAAGTATGTTTATAGGCTTTGTTTTTGCAGTTATAAGCTTAACATCAAGTTCAAAACTGTATACTTTCTCTGCTATTTTAGTCCCAATATTAGCAGCTGGAATACCTATATTTGATAGTATTTTAGCAATATGGCGAAGAGCAGTTGTCAGATTACTTTATTCACTTGAAAGTGTATCAGGAAAAGAAGGAAAAATTGTCAGGATTATGTTGGCAGATAGGAGACATTTGCATCATAGACTTCTTAATAAATATAATTTAAACCAAAAAAAAACAGCTTATATGATGTATGTTTGTGCATCTATACTAGCTGTATTAGCTATTTTACTTACTGTTTTGGAAACAAAGCAGCATGGGATTTTGTTTGTTATAATTATACTTGTTTTATTTACTGGAATACATAAACTTGCTACTATAGAATTTTTAGTTTCTGCCAAACTAGCCATAATTGGACTTCCAAGGTTAAGTTCCTCATTTGCATTATCTTTGCTTATGCCTGTAATTGATTTATTGATTATTACATTTTCATACTGCTTGGTAATTTATTTTTTCAACAATTTTAATTATAAATGCGGCATCGAAGAACATTTTTATTTTGGTATTGTTTGTATAATTTTTCCTATAATACTTATTTTAAATCTATCTAAAGTTTATAAAATATTTTGGTTGAGATGTTCTTCAAATGACTCTATTTTTCTCACCAAAATTTTACTTGTATGTTATGCGATAAGTTTTGTTTTAGGTTTTTTTTATGGTGATTATATATATTTGAAACTATTTATTGCTCAATACTTACTATTTTTTGTATTGTCATTTAGCTTAATTTTTGTGTTTAGATTTTCACTTAGACATATTAAATATACGTTCATTAGAAATTTATATCAGTCTATACATCCTAAAAATCATTTTAAAAAAGTTTTGGTTTATGGGACAGGAGAGAATTGTGAGCAATATGTAAAGACAATGTATTCAAATATTGAAAATAAACCTTTCAAAATAATTGGTCTCCTGGAAGATGATAAATATTTGGATAGTAATATTGTGTATGGCTATAAAGTGTTGGGAAATATTTCTAAATTACTTACTATATTTAATGCAAATAATTTTAGTGAATTAATAATTACTACTGATATCAGCGAAGAAAATATGAAAAAGGCACAAGATTTTTGTAATAAGAAGAGTATAGGAATCAAGATATTTCGTGCAAAACTTTCGAATGCTTGATCAAGCCAAATATTATTTTATTAAAAAAAACTCTTTATTTAGATTGTTTTTTAATACCTTATATTGTATATATAAAATCTAAACATTCTTTTCGTTTATAATGGAGCATCGAATAATACCATGAAAACAAGTAAAAATACAGAATCGCATTTACGTAGCTTTCTCAAGGGGCTGACCTGGAGATTTTTAGCTACATTTACTACAATTTTATTGGCATATTTAGTTACAGGAGAAATAAGTTTAGCAGTGCAAATAGGTATTTTTGAATTTGTTGCGAAACTGTTTCTGTACTATATCCATGAAAGAGCTTGGCTTTTAGTTCCAAGAGGGTCTATAAGAAAAATTTATAAAATATTTAGTTTTAAAAATAATACCTTCTCAAATGAATAATGGGAAATCCTATGCAGAAAAATATAAAAAAAGAGTATAGTAAAATTAAAGCTGCAAGGCATGAACTTTTAAATCAAAATGGATGTGTTTTGTGGTTTACTGGTCTTAGTGGTTCAGGAAAATCTACTATTGCATACGAATTTGAACTTAAATTATTTAATGATAATCACTGCTGCTATGTCTTGGATGGAGATAATGTGCGGCATGGATTAAATTCAGATCTTGGCTTTTCAAAAGAAGATAGAAGGGAAAATATTAGAAGAATTTCTGAAGTAGCCAACCTATTTGCTGATGCAGGTCTGATTACAATCGTCTCTTTTATATCGCCTTTTAAAGAAGAGCGTAATTTTGCAAAGAAAATTATCGGAGAAAATAGATTCTTTGAAATTTATTTTTCAACACCCATTTCTGTATGTGAAGAAAGAGATGTTAAAGGTTTATATAAAAAAGTACGCTGCGGAGAAATTGAGGAATTTACCGGTATTTCTTCGCCATACGAAGAGCCTGATAATCCTAATTTAAAAATTAATACATCAAAAGAAAAAATTGTTGATTCAGTAAATAAATTATATGATCTGATTTCATCTCATAGAATTATTAGACTTGAGGCAACAGACTAATTTATAAATTAACAGTTAATCTATGCAAAACCCAATAATCTAAATTTAAACAATAAACAATTATGGTAATTATATGTCTAAATATCATCTGTCAAATCTTGATAGTCTAGAATCTGAAAGCATTCATATTATGAGAGAAGTTGTAGCAGAATTTGAAAATCCTGTTATGCTCTATTCAGTAGGAAAAGATTCATCTGTAATGCTTCATTTAGCTAAAAAAGCTTTTTATCCCGGAAAGATACCTTTTCCTTTATTGCATGTAGATACGGGAATGAAGTTTAAGGAAATGTATGAATTCAGAGATAATCTTGCGAAAGAACTTGATTTTGATCTCAAAGTTTATAGTAATAGAAAAGCAATTAAAGATGGGGTAAACCCTGCAACTTATGGAACTCAAAAATGTTGTGGTTTTCTTAAAACTCAGGCACTATTGGATGCTATAAAAGAGGGTGGGTATGATGCGGCATTTGGCGGAGCCAGGAGAGACGAAGAAAAATCCAGAGCTAAGGAAAGAATTTTTTCTTTCAGAGATAAATTCGGGCAGTGGGATCCAAAGAACCAGAGGCCTGAATTATGGAATATTTATAATGCGAAACATAACAAAAGTGAGTCGATAAGAGTTTTTCCAATATCAAACTGGACTGAGCTTGATATCTGGACATATATTTATAGAGAAAAAATTCCTATAGTTCCAATGTACTTTGCAAAAGAAAGAAACATGATAGTAAGAGAAGGTCAACTGATACCAATCGATGGCTCAGATGATTCAGAAGCAACAACTGAAAGTAAAAAAGTAATGTGCAGATATAGAACATTAGGTTGTTTTCCATGTACAGGAGCTGTCCCTTCCAATGCTGAAACACTGGATGAAGTTATTGAAGAAATAATGGTTGCCAGAAATTCAGAAAGAATTACAAGAGTTATAGATCATGATGCTGAAGGAAGTATGGAACTAAAAAAAAGAGAAGGATATTTTTAGAGTACAGTTTTTAAGTTGTAAGAAATAAGTTGCAGGAGATTTGGAAAATGAGTTTTGCCAAGAGTTGGGAAAAATTAAAAGTATGGCAAGAAAGCCATTTATACGTATTAGAAATATACAAATTATTAGAAACATTTCCTAAATCTGAAAATTTTAATCTTACATCACAGATAAAAAGAGCAGCAACATCTATTCCTGCTAATATTGTAGAAGGACATTCCAGAAGAAACGTCAAAAGAGTTTATTCGATTCTTGTATATTGCCCGAGGCTCTCTTGAAGAAGTTAGATACCTTTTATTTTTAGCGGAAGATTTAAAATATATAAATGCAGATGTTTATAGTAGATTAGAACAAAAGGCAGAAATTATAGGCAAAATGCTGAATGGACTGCTAAAATCTATCAAACTTATAACTTAAACCATATAACTTATAACGGAATACCAAATGGATATAAAAAATATTTTAGAACAGAATGAAAATAAAGATTTACTGAGATTTACAACTGCAGGAAGTGTTGATGACGGTAAATCTACTCTTATCGGGAGATTATTATACGATAGTAAAACTGTATTTGAAGATCACCTTAAATCACTGGAAAAAGATTCTGTAAAGCACGGTACAACTGGAAAAGAAGTTGATTATGCTTTATTGTTGGATGGACTCAAAGCAGAAAGAGAGCAGGGAATTACAATTGATGTAGCATACAGATATTTTTCTACACCGAAAAGAAAATTTATAATTGCTGATACTCCAGGTCATGAACAGTACACTAGAAACATGGCCACAGGTGCATCTACTGCAAATCTTGCTATTATTCTTGCGGATGCCTCTAAAGGCATTCTACCTCAAACAAGACGTCATAGTTTTATTGCTTCACTGTTAGGGATTAAACATATTATTATAGCTGTAAATAAAATGGATCTTGTTGATTATGATAAAGAAGTATTTGAAAAAATTAAAAATGATTTTACTGCTTTTTCTGCAAAATTAAATGTGCAGGATATCCATTTTATCCCAATTTCTGCACTCAAGGGAGACAATGTTGTTGAAAGAAGCATGAAAATGCCATGGTATAAAGGGACGCCTATTCTTAATTACCTTGAAGAAGTTCATATAGCCAGTGATGAGAATCTAATTGATTTACGCTTTCCTATTCAGTTTGTTTCAAGACCAAATAGGGAATTTAGGGGATATAGTGGATCTGTTGCTTCCGGAATAATAAGGGTAGGCGATAGAGTTATGGCTTTACCTTCGGAGAAAATAAGTGAAGTTAAAAGAATTATATCACCATCTGGTAATGTGCGGGAGGCATTTGCTCCCATGTCTGTCACAGTATGCTTGAAGGATGAGATAGATGTAAGCAGAGGGGATATGCTGGTTCATATTAAGAACCAACCTGAAATGGCGAATGAAATTGATTCTATTCTTGTTTGGATGGATGATAATAAATTAGAAATTGATAAAAAGTACATTCTTAAACATTCATGTAATACTATTCAATGTCTGATAGATTCAATAAATTATAAATTTAATATTAATACTTTAAGCAAAGATAAAAAAACAAATGAACTTAATCTGAATGAAATTGGAAGAGTAAGGTTAAGTACACCTAAACCTCTATTTTATGATTCATATTTAAAGAACAGAAAATCAGGTTCATTTATATTGATTGATCCCATAAGTAATTTGACCGTTGCTGCTGGAATGATTATCCATAGCGTTGACAAAAAATCAAAAGAAGAAAAATCGATAAAAGATAAACAAAAACCTTCAGTTATCTGGGCTATAGGCAAAGATTATTCATCTTCATTGAAAACGTCTGAAGATATAAAAGATAAACTGTCTAAGCAATCTGTTAATTCCGTTATTCTGAGCTTTGCAGATATAGATAATATTATTTCAAGTTTAAGTGTAGAGAATAATGAGATTAGAAAAATTTCAACAATTAAGTTAATAGTTGATTTGCTCCATAAATCTGGTTTGACTGTTATACTCCCAGAGGATGAGAACTTTCTCAAATTAAATAATAAGGATATTTTAAATAACTTTAATAATGTTGAAAATTACGGTGTGATATTAGATGATATCAATATTGAAAATAGGCTTGATTTTTTCAAAAGTAAATATAATCTTGTTTATAATGATTTATCTTCAGTAAATTTATATATTTGATTTTAATTATTTATTATAGGTTAATTGTAATTAAAATATTCTAACAGCATAATGAATGTAATTAGCATATGCCGTATAATTATATAAAATATAGTTATAAGGCAATTTTAATAAAAAGGTTATAATGATGTCCGTACTATCTAGATTAGACTCTTTTGTTTCAAACCTAAAAATACCCCTGTTACATGGACTAAATAACTTTCTTTCAAATCATAAAATAACACATTGGATCGAGTCATTCTTTGCTGATCATAAGAAAGTACTTTGGTTAGCAACCATTTTAGGTGTATTTATGTTTATAATAACAATGCTGTTTGCTACTTCTATTTACAATGATGCTACACTTTATGCTAATATGAGCTATGCGTTTAGTATAGGAGATTGGCAGAGAGCTTTTGTTGATAGCGCTCCTCCATTATTTCCTGTTTTAAGCGGACTTATTTGTAAACTAGGAGTTCCTGTTTATTATGCGACTTTAACTGTAGGTAGTATTTTTTTCATCTTAACGATTTTCCCATTATACTTTTTTCTATGTTGTTTTACAGATAAAAAATATGCTGCTTGGGGGTGTTTGTTTTATATACTGGCTCCCAAGATGATACGATTTGGATGTGCTGGTTTGCAAGAAGGAGGGCGAAATTTTTTTGTAATATCTTCTTTGTGCCTCATATTTAGTTTTTTTTACAATAGAAAGATTTTCAAACTTGTACTTCTAGGTATTGCACTTGCTGGTTTTACATTGATCAGAAGCGAAGGAATTGCTTTTGTCCCTTTGACTCTATTTTGTGTAATTCTCTTAGTGTTAAAAAAATCTGATTATAAATTTAATATTGTCTTTTTTAGAAACAGTATAGTCTATTGCTTAATAATATTAGCAGCTTGTGTAGCAACTTTATCTCCTAGAATTTATCAAGTGCATGAGGAAACAGGATATTTTGAGACAGATACAAGACAGGTAGGAGCTATCAAAGAATATATCAAAGTGTTTGAAAGCAATAAGAACAATAACGTACAACCTTTAAATATTACTAAAGAAAGTAAAAAGGTTAAACAAGTATCTAGGCTAGATAAAATATTTTCATTGAGTTTCTTTGGTAACTTTATAAATAATTTTAGTAGAGGGACCTACGAATTGTACGAAGTATTGTTAGCTTTGGGATTGATTATATTGATAAAAAGAAAAAAGTGGACAATGGAATATAGTTTAATAGTTTTGTTTGTTTTAATAAATGCAGGCATTTTTTATTTAGTTTCTAGTAATGCATATCGTTATTTCATTATTAATATTTTAATTTTTATGCCATTTACTCTTATTGGATATAGAGAATTTTTGCGATCGTTTAGTAAATATAATTTAAGGTATATATTTTTAGTTGCTGTTTTTATTGTTGCTATATTTCAGATTATTAACGGACTACAAAACTCATTGGATAATAGCAAGTCATTTCAAAAAAATATTGGGTATTGGATTTCAAAAAATATTAAGCCAGAAGAAAAAGGAGATGTCGTTACTGTTCTCGCAGGATGGTATCCACAGTTTGCTTTTTTTGCGGGTGCAAATAGTGGTATCATTAATAATATATTTATAAACAAAAAATTATCAGGTACTGATGGTAGACTAAAGTTAACAGCTGAGTTAATTAATAAAGGCTTTCATGCAGATGAATTATATTCAAGTATCAAGCTTTATCCTAATAAAAAAATTATAAAACCTAACGTTATTGTTATTGCTAAACCAAGGGATCATATTAAATTTATAAAAGGGTTGAAAAATTTTAAAAATCTGAAGTTTATTAATACTGAATGGAATAAAGATGCAGTAATATTTAAGGTTCTTTAAGCAAAACTATAAAATGTGTAAATATAAACTTGGTGTGAGAAGTTAAGTTTGTTTTATGGTTACCAACAACCAACAACCAACAACCAAAATATGCATAAATTAAAAAGAAGTTTAGTAACAGGAGGGGGAGGGTTTTTAGGTTCACATCTATGCGAAAGGCTATTAAAAGATGGTAATGAAGTAATTTGTGTAGATAATTTTTTTACTGGCAATAAAGATAATATTAGACATTTATTAGCTAATCCTTATTTTGAATTAATAAGACATGATATAACTTGGCCATTAGTAGTCGAAGTTGATGAAATATATAATTTAGCCTGTCCGGCCTCACCAATTTACTATCAATACGATCCTATACAAACAACAAAGACAAGTGTAGTTGGTGCTATTAATATGCTTGGCTTAGCCAAAAGGCTTAAGATACCTATATTACAGGCTTCGACTTCTGAAATTTACGGAGATCCTAAAGTACATCCACAAACTGAGTCATATTGGGGAAATGTTAATACAATTGGGCCCAGAGCTTGCTATGATGAGGGGAAACGATGTGCAGAAACACTTTTTTATGATTATAGATATCAATTAGGGGTAGATTCAAAAATTATAAGGATATTTAATACTTATGGTCCAAGAATGAAACCTGATGATGGAAGAGTTGTCAGTAATTTTATCGTTCAGGCTTTGGCTGGACAGGATATAACAATTTATGGAACTGGAAATCAGACTAGAAGTTTTTGTTATGTAGATGGACTGATTGAAGGTATGATTAAAATGATGTTAACAGAACCGGAATTTTTTGGACCTGTAAATCTAGGCAATCCAGATGAATATACAATAAAAGAATTAGCTGAATTGATTATTGAATTAACAAATTCAAAATCGAAAATTATATTTCTCGATTTGCCCCAAGATGATCCGATTCAAAGGCAACCAAATATAAGTAAAGCTAAGTCTATTTTAAACTGGGAACCGAAAATAAAACTAAGAGATGGACTATTGAATACAATAGAGTATTTTAAAAAAATTATAGTATTTAATTGTTGAAAGTAGCACTATATTATTGGATGATTTTAAACTGTAAATCGGAGATATACGTAGTCATGTATGTCAATTGTAAACAGTAGTCTGAAAGCTATAAGGGCCTATTCTCGTAATTTAATGAATAGTTTTTTTAGATATTGTTGAATACAAACATTTGACTGACACAAATCTAAAAAAGTATATTAAATGTTTAAGTTCAGCTATTTTATATAAAAATCAAATATGATAAATTACAAATAAATATGCAACCTTTAAATGATTATTTATAAATTAGTATAATTTGCGGACAATTGATTATTATGAACCAACAATCACTAACCAATAAACAACAACTAGTAGCCCAAACAAAATATGGTAATACATGTGTAATCATCCCATGTTATAATGAAGAAGAGTGTATAGTTAATTTGATAAAAAAAATACACGATGTATTACCTGATTGTAAAATTATTGTTATTGATGACTGTTCGACAGATTCTAGTGGAAGCCTTATAGAAAAAACTGGCTTAGCAGAAGTAGTAAAATTGCCTATAAATTTAGGAATTGGTGGTACTGCTCAAACTGGTTTTAAATACGCTGTAAAGTATGATTTCGAGTATTTGTTAAGACTAGATGGAGATGGACAACATCCTCCAGAATTTGGGTTAAATCTGCTTGAACCGCTATTGAAGAATGAAGCTGATTGTGTAATTGGATCAAGATTTGTATCTAAAAAGGATGGATTCAGGTCGACTTTATTAAGAAGAATAGGTATTCGCTGGTTTAATTTACTAAATAAATTAATAATTAAACAGGATATAAAAGACAGTACTTCGGGGTTTAGAGCTTATAACAGAAGACTTATAGATTTTTTAGCTAATAACTATCCTGCATTTGATTATCCTGAACCTGAAGAAATTATTTTATTGGGCAAAAATGATTTTATTCTTAAAGAAATAGGAGTTAAAATGAAAGAAAGGGGAGGAGGAAGGTCCTCTATTAGCAGTTTGAAATCTGTATATTATATGTTGAAAGTTACATTTTCGATATTCATGGTGGCTATTCGTCCTAAAATTAAAAAATGAAGATTTGTGTCAGAGCTATATTTTGTGTAAATATTGAATTTGCGCTAAAAAGCTTAAACTTTATGAACAATAAAATTATGCTTGTTTAATTAGAGGTGAATATGGATAGAGTTTCTATTATTGCTGTGATCGTAAGTATCCTGTTTTTGTTATTTGTAGTTAATCAGGTAAGAAAAAAAAGGCTTCAGGAGTCATATTCTTTAATCTGGATAATCCTGAGCATACTATTTATCATTATTGCGTCAAACTACCATATAATTGATGTACTGTCTCATTTAATTGGGATTTATTATTCTCCAACATTTTTGGCATTGCTTTTAATCTTTTTCCTGATATTAATATGTATTCATTTTTCTATATCCCTTTCAAATAGATCAAAACAGATGAAAATTCTTATTCAGGAAGTTTCATTATTAAAATATGAAATAGATAAAATAGCAGGTAATATCGCTAAATCTGAAACAACAGTTGAAACAGTTAAAAAGGTTAAAAAAACAAGAGTAATATAGTGGTATTTGGGTGTAAATTATAATGAAAATAAGTGTAATAACAGCAACACTTAACAGTGAAAAATTCATAAGAGAAACGGTTGAAAGTATTCTCTCTCAAAAAGGTGATTTTATACTTGAATATATAGTCCGTGATGGTTGTTCAACAGATAGAACATTAGATGTTTTAAAGGAATATGGAGATGATATAATCGTAGTTTCACAAAAGGACAGTTCACCTCAAGAAGCCATTAATAATGGTATGAAGATGGCTACCGGGGATATTGGATGCTGGTTGAATTCTGATGATACTTTTGATCCTGGAACCTTGCAGAAAGTTGTTGATTTATTTCAGAAAAATCCCAAAGTCCAATGGCTTTATGGTAGGTGTAAAATAATAAATGAAAATAATATTGAAATCAGAAAATTTATAACATGGTATAAAAACTTTGTTGGGTATTATTATTCAAAAAATATCCTGCTATGCGAAAATTTCATAAACCAGCCTGCAACATTTTGGAAAATGAGCTTATGGCGAGAAGTAAGCAGTAATCTTAATGCAAATTACAAGGCAGCCTGGGATTATGAACTTTGGTTGAAAATGGCAAATATAGCTCCAGCTATACATTTAAGAAAAAACTTAGCATCATTTAGACGGCATAATGAGTCAATTAGTGAAAATTACTTTGAAAAACAGTTTAATGAGGAGTTAACCATATCACATGAATATGGTAATAGGATACATTTTCTTATCCATGTATTAAACATAAAACTAAGAACTTTCATCTATAGAAAAATATAAAAACAATACTTTTAAGATGACATAATTTTAACCAAATGTTAGACGTAGTATATGATAAATTTAATGCTACATAACTATTAGTTTCATGTTAGGGAAAATGCAATTCAATTCTCCTAAATAAATGGAATTTGCCTCAAGTGAAATTCATGGTTGGTTTTTTTTGGGAATAGGTTTAAATTAATTACTTTATTATAAGTAAATAAGTAAAAGTTAATCTAGTTCTGAATGGTTATTTTTTATCTAAATTTTCTTGAAATATTTTAGAATTGATGTGGCGGAGCTGTAGAATTGCGGAAAAGATTATTCTTTTGATTCAATTAAAATCTAAAAGAAAATAAACTTAAATGTTGCAAAATTCAGATAAATGAGGAATTATTGAGGTTTATATAAATAGTGGAAAATAGTGAAATTATGTTTAACAATAAAACAATTTTAGTAACAGGTGGTACTGGATCCTTTGGTAAGAAATTTATTAAAACACTTTTGGATAATTATAAACCAAAGAAAGTGATAATTTATAGTAGGGATGAGTTAAAACAGTTTGAAATGTCAAACAGTTTAGATTTTATAAAATTTAAAGATATAACTCGTTTTTTTATTGGAGATGTAAGGGATTTAGAACGATTAAAATTTGCTATGGAAGATGTAGATTATGTGGTGCACTCTGCTGCATTAAAACAGGTTCCAGCTTGTGAATATAATCCTTTTGAAGCGGTAAAAACTAATGTGTTTGGTGGTCAGAATGTCATTGATGCTTGCATCGCAAATAAAGTACAAAAAGTTGTAGCTCTAAGTACAGATAAAGCTGCTGCACCGATTAACCTTTACGGAGCTACTAAATTATGCTCAGATAAGCTTTTTATTGCAGCGAATAACTATTCTGGTAAACACAACATCGCATTCTCTGTAGTTCGATACGGTAATGTAATGGGAAGTAGAGGATCAGTTATCCCATTTTTTATTAATCAAAAGAAAAGTGGCATTCTTACTGTAACTGATAAAAAAATGACCCGCTTTAATATCACATTGCAGGAAGGAGTCGATTTAGTACTACTTGCCTTCAAAGAAATGCATGGTGGAGAGTTATTTGTTCCTAAAATATCATCTTATAATATAATAGATGTTGCAAATGCTATTGCTCCTGAATGTAAAGTTAAAATCACAGGAATCCGTCCAGGAGAAAAAATCCACGAAGAAATGATTACTTATACTGATGCTCTAAACACAATAGAAATGAAAGATTACTTTGTCATCCTCCCATCAGGAAATATTATCATGGATAAGTGGATTGCTAAAGGCGGCAAGATGTGCGAATACGGCTTCAACTATAATAGTAACAATAATGATAAATTTTTGACAGTTGAAGAATTGAGAAAATTGATAGAATTAATTTAAAATGTTAAATTATAAAAAAGATAAAACAAATACCTCTTAATTTTACTCTTAACAAAAAACAAAATGCAAAAATTGAAATAAAATAATAGTGAATGAAAAAAATTATAAATACGATTTGGAAGAGAGGACAAAAAACTTTGCCTTAGAGATAATTAATTTTATTAAAAATGTACCTTATACAGGATATAATAAAATACTTGTTAATCAATTGTTGAAAGCTGGAACAAGTATTGGTGCAAACTATAGAGAAGCAAACAGAGCAGAATCAAGAAATGATTTTATTCATAAAATAGGTATTGTATTAAAAGAATCTTCTGAAACGCAATATTGGTTGGAGTTATTTATTGAATCAAATATTGGTGATAAGGTAAAAACTACATATTTACATCAAGAAGCTACTGAACTGTTAGCAATATTCACTACTATCTCAAAAAATTCCAGAAAATAATTTTTTAACATTTTTCTTTAAGTTTTCAAATTTAACTTTTAACATTTATAATTTAGTATTAATTCTTTCTACTTTTGGTTTCGGTTTTCTAATTTAACATTTAATCCTTTTATAATTTAGCATTCAACCTTTCTTCTTTTAGTTTTCTAATTTAATCTTTACGTTTTCGGTTTTCGGTTTTCGGTTTTCTAATTTAACATTTAACATTTGTTCTCAGTTCTCAGTTCTCAGTTCTCAGTTTTAACATTTAAAATTTATCCTTTTATAATTTAGTATTTAATCTTTCAAATTTAACATTTAACTTTTAACTTTTAACATTCCCATATGATTCCTTACGGTAAACAAACTATAGACGATGACGACATTCAGGCAGTTATTGATGTTTTAAAGTCAGACTGGTTGACAACTGGTCCAAAGGTTGATGAATTTGAAGAGGCAATTGCCTCTTTTGTAAATAATAAATATTCTGTTGCTGTTTCCAGCGGTACTGCTGCACTACATTGCGCTATGTTTGCTGCAGGAATTAAACAGGATGATGAAGTTATTACTACTCCTATGACCTTTGCGGCATCCTCAAATGCAATTTTGTATATGGGTGCAATGCCAGTTTTTGTTGATATCGAAGAAAATACTTTACTAATAGATGCCAGTAAAATAGAAGAAAAAGTTACAGATAAAACAAAGGCTATTGTTACTGTAGACTATGCTGGTCAACCTTGCAATTATGATTCAGTAAAGAAAATATGCAATAAGCATAATCTAATTCATATATCTGACGGATGTCACGCACTCGGTGCGGAATATAAAGGAGAAAAAATCGGTTCTTTAGCTGATATGACCTGTTTTAGTTTTCATCCTGTTAAACATATAACAACAGGAGAGGGAGGTATTGTAACTACTAACAATTCTGAATATTATGAGAAGCTTTGCCTTTTTAGAAATCATGGCATTACAACAGATCATAGTCAAAGAGAAGAACAGGGGAATTGGTTCTATGAAATGACGAGTTTGGGATTTAATTACCGAATTACAGATATTCAGTGTGCTCTTGGTATATCTCAACTAAAAAAGCTACCTGATTGGCTGAAACGTAGAAATGAAATTGCAGACAAATATGATATAGCTTTTCAAAATATAAATATTAGACCTTTGGTAAATAAAAGTAATGTGTTTAATGCTTATCATTTGTATGTTGTAAAAGTCCCTAATAGAGATGGAGTTTTTAATAAACTACGTAAATCTGGCATTGGTGTTAATGTCCATTATATCCCTGTTCACCTTCATCCATATTACAAAAAAAATCTTGGGACAAAGAATGGTGATTGCCCTATATCTGAAAAGGTATATGAACAGATATTATCACTGTCAATGTATCCTGGACTGACTGATAATGATCAAACTTATGTTATAAATACTATTAAAGATGTTTGTAAATAAAATGAAGATTTGTATTATCCCTGCCAGAGGTGGAAATAAAAAAACACCTAAAAAAATATTAAAAAATTTTAGATAAATATATTATTTCATGCACAATTGAACTTGCATTAAACTCGAAACTATTTGATAGAGTCATTACTTTTACTGATTCTGATGAAATATACCTAAATTAAAATGGTTTTCGAATTAACCAGTATGAATAGAGTTTTTATTTTTATCCTAGAATAATTGAAAATCTAATGTTAATAAATTTTTCTTGCCTTACTCTATCGGCTTTGCTGGGAACATGTGATGTCTTTTTATAAACAAATCAAAGTTTCTGCAGAATACTCCTAATTCTACTTGGAGAATATTTTACTTTGTAAACTGATTTTAAATACACAATAATGAACGATATTAGTTGAAAATATGTAAAGGGGAAAATATGAGTTTTTCTAAAAATATAAAGCTTAAAAATCATTATATTGGAAAGGATTTTGAACCATTTATTATTGCTGAGGTTTCAGCAAATCATAATGGCAGTCTAGAGCGAATGATTAAAATAGTAGATGCTGCTGCGGAAATAGGAGCTCATGCTATAAAATTGCAAACTTACACTGCAGATACAATGACATTGAATTCAAAAGATAAAAATTTTTTATTAAAAACACCTGACAAAAAATGGAATAAAATGTCGTATTATGAATTATATCAAAAAGCATCTACACCATGGAGTTGGCATAAAGAAATTTTCAAGAGATGTAGAGAAAAAGGAATTATATGTTTCAGTACGCCTTTTGATAAAAGTGCAGTAGATTTTTTAGAAGAATTAAATACTCCGGCATATAAAATCGCATCTTTTGAAAATGTTGACACAAAGTTAATCGAATATATAGCTTCAAAAAAAAAACCAATAATTATGTCAACAGGAATGGCTACTATAAATGAGTTATATGAATCAGTAAAAATCATTGAAAATGCTGGATGTAAAGATTTAATTTTATTAAAATGTACAAGTACATATCCAGCTAATGCGGCTAACTGTAATATCTCAACTATTCCGCACATGCAAGATCTTTTTAATATACAGGTTGGACTTTCCGATCATACGTTAGGTACAGGAGTTGCTCTTGCCAGCATTGCCTTTGGTGCAACGGTTATTGAAAAGCATTTCACATTATTAAGGGACGATGGTGGGTTTGATGCAGAATTTTCGTTAGAAAAAAATGAAATGAAAAATTTAATTGTCGAATCTAAAAGAGCATGGAAATCTTTAGGTTGTATTTTTTATGGTGCTTTTGAAGATGAAAAAAAATCTTTAGAAAGCAGAAGGTCTCTATATATTACAGAAGACATGAATTCTGGAGATGTTTTTTCAGAACTTAATTTGAAGTCGATACGGCCTGGATTTGGTTTGTCTGTTAAGTATTATGATATAATTATAGGAAAGAAAATTAATAGAAATATTAATAAAAATACCCCTTTGAATTGGAATATGATAGGTTAGAGTTTGCTTAGACAAGGAATTAAAAATATTGCTTTTCGAGTAGATGTATCAAATGAGGTTGGATTAGGCCATTTAATACGATGTAAAACACTTGCAGAAGAGCTATCTAATGAAAATGTTCACTCCTGCTTTATTTTGAGAGATTGTGCGAAAGATTATTCATTGATTAGCGAAGAGAGTAATATTTTTTTGTTACCTTCTAATTTGCAATTGATAGATGAAATTCCCTATATTAATGATTGCATTAAAAAATTTAAAACTGATATAATAATAACGGACTTAAGTAACCCTGTTTTTTGTAAAAATTTTTACGAATACAATAATTATATTTCACTCCTAAAAGAAAGGAGTAGGGTTGTTATGTTTGATGGGCTGGAAGAAGATTGTTTATCCAGAAAATTTGATGTATCTGCCGATTTGATTATAATACCATATTTTGGAGCCCATGAAAAAGAATATAAAATTTCTAAAGATAAATTACTTTTAGGAATAAAATATTTTACTTTTAGAAAAGAATTTACTAAAAAAATTAATGCAAGGAAAAAAATCAAAAATAAAGCAACAAATATTTTGATTTCTATGGGAGGTAGTGACCCATATGGATATACTGAGAAAATCCTCTCTACTATTAATTTGATAGGAGATACAGAACTAAATGTCAAAGTGGTTCTTGGATCATGCTTTAATAAAACTATTAACGAAAAAATCAAAAAAAATGCAAATAATGCTGCTTTCAATTGTAAAGCTTATGACAACTGTTCAAATATGGCTGAACTTATGCTATGGTCGGATCTGTCTATTTTATCAAGTGGTTTAACAAAATATGAATCAGCACTATTACGAACTCCAACATTAGCTTTATCTTTGTATAAATATCATGTTCCTCTTATGAATAAATTTGCAAAAAGCAATTCATTGATACATTTAGGTTTTGGGAAGGATCTTTCAAACAATTACCTAGCTTCAGCTATAAAAGAAATTATAAATGATTATGATATAAGAAATAATATGTTTATTAATTCAAGAACTTTTATTGATGAGAAGGGTTCAAAACGAATAGTATCAAGAATAAAAAAAATCAAATAGGAAATAATAATGAATAATAAATTGATAATATTCGGTAATGGCGAAATAGCAGAGTTGGCTAAATATTATTTTACAAATGATAGCAGTTATGACGTAGTAGCATTTGTTATAGATAATGAATTTATAGGAGATACCCATTTCTGCAATTTACCGGTTATTCCTTTAGATGATCTTAAATCATTCTATCCACCTGATCAATATCAGGCACATGTAGCACTATCTTATAGAAAATTGAATAAGATTAGATGTGAAAAGTATGATTTAATGAAATCGCTGAATTATTCGCTTGCATCTTATATTTGTACAAAGTCTGCTTTTTGGGATGATTTGAGTATAGGAGAAAATTGTTTTATATTAGAAAACCAAACAATACAACCAACAGTTAAAATTGGTGATAATGTTATGATTTGGAGTGGTAATCATTTAGGTCATGCAAGTATAATTAAAAATCATGTTTATATTAGTTCCCATGTAGTGATTTGTGGACATTGTATTGTTGGTGAAAGAACATTTTTAGGGGTTAATTCTACTGTTAAGGATTTCACAAAAATTGGTCATGATGTATTTATAGCTATGGATGCTTCAGTTGTAGCAAACGTCGAAGATGGGGGTATGGTGTTGGGAGCCAAAAGTCAAATATATAAAGCAGATAACAAAATTACTAAATTAATTAAACATAAGTTTTTTAACTGAAATACGTATTAAAACATTAAGTGGATTTAAAATGAAAAATAAATGGGAAAAAAAAGGAAAAATCATTGACGTTCAAAGTAATTTACCATGGATGAAAACACATACTATGATTCCAACAGTAGATCACATTTCGGAGAATAATTTTCGTGTTTATTTTTCCGGACGGGATGATGATAACAGATCACAAATAGGATATGCAGATATTATTATAGTGGGTGAAAGCATCGAATTAATAGGTTATTCAGAAAAACCTATACTTACTCATGGCAAATTGGGTTGTTTTGATGATTGTGGTGTAACACCATCATCAATTGTAAATTACCAAGGAAAAAAATATCTTTATTATATTGGCTGGAAAAGGAGTTCATCTGTTCGAATGGGATTGATCGGTGGATTGGCTATTAGTGAAAATGAAGGAAAAACTTTTAAAAGATATTCCAGAGCTCCTATTTTAAATAATACAGATTCGGAACCATTCTCTATTCAAACAGCACCTTTTGTACTGAAAGAAAAAGATATTTGGAGAATGTGGTATGTTTCCTGTGTAGAATGGGTAAATCCTGATCTTCCTAGATACAATATCAAATATGCAGAATCTTTAGACGGAATAAACTGGAAACGGGATGGAGTAATTGCAATAGACTTTATAGATAGTGATGAAAACGCACTTGCAAGGCCATGTGTATTAAATGATAACGGTATTTATAGAATGTGGTTTTCATATAAAAGTTTTAAGTTGCCTTTTTATAGAATGGGTTATGCTGAATCCATTGATGGTATTCAATGGAAAAGAATGGATAATTTAGCAGGAATCGATGTTACCAGTAATTCTTTTGATTCTAAAATGATAGAATACCCTAATGTTATAAAACATTGTGGTAGAATGTATATGTTTTACAACGGTGATAATTATGGGGCAGATGGAATCGGTTTAGCAGTTAAAGCTGAATATTAATAATCAACTCCTCTAATCTGACATAAAAATACTAAATTATTACAAGATAAATATTTTATAAAGGAAATTACAATGAAATCAGAGAAATTTAAAAAATGGGAGACTTTTGCTAATACTAAAGAAAAATATCCAAAATGGCCTAATGAAACAATGCTAAAGGTTTTTTTTGGTGATTATTTAAATAACCGGATTAAGCTAAAAAACAATATGAGAATATTAGATGTTGGTTGTGGCTTTGGTAATAATTTAAGACCATTTCTAGAATTAGGATATGACTGTGCAGGGACAGAAGTAACAGAAGAAATGGCTGATATAACCCAAAAAATATTAGATAAATCAGGATATAAAACAACAATTAGAAATGGTTATAATACTTCTCTCCCTTTTGAAGATAAAAGCTTTGATATTTTACTATCTGTAAATGTAATTCATTATGAAACGAGTTTAGATGAAATAACAAAAGCTTTCGAAGAATACTCAAGAGTCTTAAGAAAAGGAGGATACCTTTTTTTAAGTACAGTTGGAGAAACTCACGATATAAAACAAAAGGCAACGTTAATAGAAAACCACTTATACGAAATAAATGATTTTGATTTTAGAGATGGTACAAAAATGTTCTTTTTTGATACGGATAAATATTTAGAGTTCTTATTAAAAGAAAAATTTATGAATATTGAAATTGGAAATGTAAAAGAACGTTTAATGAAGTGTCCATTAGAATTTATGATAGCTGTAGCGCAAAATAAATAATTATAATTTTAAAGGCATTCGTTTACTCTTTGATTCTTGACTACTAATAAGGTATAAATTAAATGAAAACAATTGCTATAATGCAACCAACTTATTTGCCATGGTTGGGATATTTTCAATTAATTAAATCGGTTGACACATTTGTATTTTTAGACAATGTGCAATTTGGCCGTGGGTGGCAATATAGAAACCGACTTAAAGGAAGCAATAATGAACCTTATTGGTTGAGTGTACCTCTTAAGAAGCATTCCAGAAATACACCATTGAATGAAATAGAAATATCTTTGGATCAATTTAATTGGACAATCAAGCATATGAATTCAATTAAAAGAAGTTTGGGTAAATCCCCATTTTTTTCCGAAATATACTCAATTGCTGAAAAAATTCTTACACATAAAAACAATAAGCTGTCTGAATTAAACATTTATGGAATAAGGTTATTATGCCAACTGTTGGATTTAAAAACAGACTTTATACTTGCTTCGGACCTTAGTTTATCAGGAACGAAGGGAGAATATATTTTAAATATTTGCAGAAAACTTAATGTGGACTGTTACCTAAGTCCAGTTGGTTCTAGTGTATATTTAGATGAACAAAAACCTTTGTTTTTTAAAAATGAAATTAAAATTGAATATCAGGATTGGAAACATCCGGTATATAAGCAAACAGGTAATGGAAAATTCATTTCACACCTTTCAGTTCTAGATCCAATTGCTGAACTGGGTGTAGATATTATTAAAGAAAGCATTTAACAAAAAATACTTTTCTAATAATGATTTCTACATATATAGTCACAGTTTGAAAATATGAATCAAATTAGTACAGACCTTTTCAGTTATATATGCCTAATACAGAGATGACAATCTGATATTTGATAGGTCTAAGTGTATAAAACAAATTTAAAAACAATTATAACATTAATAGAGGATGTCTATGAACATAGCAGTAATTCCAGCCAGAGGCGGAAGTAAAAGAATACCTGGTAAAAACATTAAAATTTTTGCACATAAACCTATAATACAATATTCAATAGAAGCTGCAATCAAATCAAATCTTTTTGACAAAATAATAGTCTCTACTGACTCAAATGAAATAGCAGAAATTTCAAAAAAATTCGATGCCGAAGTTCCGTTTATGAGACCAAAGAACTTATCTGACGATGAAACACCAACAGCACCGGTAGTAAGACATGCAGTAAATTGGGTTAATATGAATTTAGGAACAGTTGATTATGTTTGTTGTATTTATGCAACAGCACCATTTATCCGAATATCTGATTTGATAAGTGGTTATAATTTAATTACGAAAGAGAACATTGAAACTGTTTTTCCTGTGACTACTTTTCCTTATCCTATATTCAGAGCTCTAAAAATAGAAAATAATCTTCTTGAATTTGTTTGGTCTGAACATGAATTAACTCGATCTCAGGATTTACCTGAGACTTATCATGATGCAGGACAATTTTATTGGCTTGACGCAGAAAAACTCATGAAACATAATGGAGCATTCAAATGCCCAAGCCCAATTATAATACCAAGATTCTTAGTCAATGACATTGACACCCCTGAGGATTGGGAGACTGCAGAATTGTTATATAGAACTTGTAAACAAAGAGGCATACTTTGAGTTCATTAAATACTAAATCTACTGAAAAGAAGACTGAAAAACAATTTACTGCAGCTGTCATTGGCTTGGGTAATATTGCTCAGGGTTATGATTATAGTTCTACTGACGACTCTATAATATTAACTCATGCAACAGCATATTATTATAATGAATCATATGATTTGCTTGGGGGGGTTGATTTAAATAAACATAATAGAAAAAGATTTGAACAAAAGTTTAAAGTAAGATCATTTGATTGTTTAAACGAACTAATGATTGAACAAAAACCCGATGTAATATCAATTGCAGTTCCTACTAAAATTCACTTTGATATATTCAATAAAATCATATCATATACTCCGAAGGCTATCGTTTGTGAAAAACCTATAGCTGATTCACTATCCAAAGCAAAAAAAATGATTAACTTGGCAAGAGAGAACGGTTGCGTGTTGCTAGTGAACTATCTACGCAGATTCGAACCAGGAACAAACAAACTTAAAAATATGATTTCTGAAGGAGTTTTCGGTGATATTTATAAAGGTAGAGTTTGGTACACAAAGGGATTATTTAATAATGCCTCACATTTCATTGATCTTTTGATATATTTCTTCGGTAATGCTACAAAAATAAACATTATTAATAAGGGTAGATGTTGGAATGGAAATGACCCAGAACCTGACTTCAATATTGAATTTGGTGACATTCGCATTACTTTTTTATCCGGACGGCATGAATATTTCGAACATAATAAATTTGAATTGCTTGCTACAAAAGGCATAATCAAATACGGAAAAGGCAAGATAGAATATTTCTTAACAGAAGAAGATCCACAATATGAAAATTATACCATTTTAAGTAGTCAAGGGAAAAATATTAAAACAGACTTTAGAAGATCACAATTTTATGCTTTTGAGCAGTTAGCCAATAATCTAAGGCAAAAGATTCCTTTAGTCTCTGATGGAAATACAGCAATTCAAACTATGAATGTTCTAGATAAAATAAAAAAATTATTATAGGTAAAATTAATATGCCAAATCTTGCAATAAAAGGGGGAAATAAATCTATAAAGAGGTCCTTTAAACGATATAATCCTATAGGAGAGGAAGAAAATCATGCTGTCATGGAAGTCATGAAATCCGGTGAACTCTCCCAGTATATTGGGGCATGGGTAGATATCCCTGGTGTGGGAGGATTTTATGGTGGTGCAAAAGTTAATGAATTTGAACGTATGCTAGAGAAGCGTTTTAAAGTAAAACATGCAATTACACTGAATTCAGCGACTTCTGCTTTGATTGCAGCAATAGGAGCGATTGGTATTGCGCCAGGGGATGAAGTTATTGTAAGTCCATGGACAATGTGCGCATCTGCAACCTCTATTATATGGTGGAATGCTATCCCTGTTTTTGCTGATATTGAGGAGGAAACTTTTAATTTAGATCCAAAGTCTGTAATGGCAAATATTACTAAACATACTAAAGCTATTATTGTGCCGGATATATTTGGACATCCTGCGCAACTTGATGAAATAATGAAAATAGCAAAAAAATATAATTTAACTGTTTTAGAAGATTCTGCACAATCACCTACAGCGTTATACAAAGGAAAATACGCGGGGACTGTAGCTGATATTGGGATTTTAAGCTTGAATTACCACAAGCATATTCATACTGGAGAAGGTGGAATATGCCTGACAAATAATTCAAATTATGCCGAGAAAATACAGATGATTAGGAATCATGCTGAAGCTGTAGTAGAAGGAAAGGGAACGGCAGACTTGTCAAATATGATCGGCTTTAATTTCAGATTAGGTGAAATTGAATCCGCAATTGGAATAGAGCAATTTAAGAAAATTGATAGACTTGTTTCTGCAAAAGTAAATCAGGCTGAAAGATTATCCGAAGGACTAGGCTGTTTCAAACATTTAAGACCTCCAGTTGTCAAAAAAGACTGTACTCATGTATATTATGTTTATCCAATTATTGTAGATTGTAAAAAGTTAGGTTATTCAAAGGATACAATTTTTAATGCTTTGATTGCGGAAGGTATTCCTATCGGGAAAAATTATACAAATATACATCTCCTTCCTATGTATCAAAAAAAAATAGCATATGGTAGCAATGGATATCCTTGGAAATCCAATATTTACAGAGGGAAGGTTTCTTATGATAAAGGAATTTGTCCTGTAGCAGAAGATTTAAATGAAAATAGATATTTTGGAATTGGGATTTGCACATATGATTTCTCAGATAGAGATATTGAAGATATAATAAAAGCCTTCCAAAAGGTTTGGATGAATCTAACAGAATTAAGTGAGAATTAAGTATTATGCCCCACAATATTTATTTCTATTCTGTAGATCCAGGATCTGTCTCAATAATTATACCAATTATTAATTCTGCTCCAAGAAATGTAAAATGTATCTGGGTTGCTGATGGCTATGCTAAATCATATTTAGAGAAGAAAGATATCTATTATATAAATATAGAGTCGATGCTAACGATAATAGGCTCAAATGATATTGTAATACTCAGTTCCCAGATGAATACATGTAAAACAGCAGAACTTATTCTTAAACTTAACATGCTTGGAATAACCAGTGTGTTTACATTTGATCACTGGACTAATTACTCCAAACATTTCACTTTACCCAATAGAAAACTTGTTTTCCCCAGTAATATTTTTGTTATGGATGAATACGCAAAGTCTAAACTCATTGAATGTGGCGCAAGTAATAAAATTATAAAAATAGTGGGGCATCCTGGAATTGAATCAATTGAAGAGAGCGCAAAAGAAATTAGCGATGCAAGAAAAGTATGGCTAAAAAAAAGAATATCACATACGGACACTGAAAAAGTTATTTTACTGGCTTTAGAACCACTATCAATTGATTTTAGGAATGAAGATCTAGAATACGATGAATATGATATTACTAGTCAAGTCGTAAATAGTATAAATAAAATAAATCAAAAGACTCATTTAGTTATTCGACTGCATCCAAGACAGGATAGGGATAAATTCTCCCGTTATTTATATAAAAAAAACATTGATCATAAAGTGACCTTATGTCCTAAAGAAATTAATGAAGCTGAGTCTATTCTTATAAGTGATGTAGTAATTGGAATAACTTCTGTATTTCTTATAAAAGCTTTATTTCTAAATAAACCAATAATAAGTATGAATTTTAACAGACGAGATTTACGCGAAAATAGAAATATAATACCATACCTTGAAGAAAATAGGATTACTGATCCTGCAATATTACCCGATACTTTGAATAAGAAACTTTCCCATAATGAAGAATCTAAAGTCTCTATCCCAATCAATGGTAAAGAAAATATTTGGATCGAACTAAAAAATCTAATTAACTTATTTCCATTACGGTAGCCCATTGATTTTTGATTCAAAATTAACGAATGGAATTCATAGAAATAAATTCATAGATGCTGTAAAGGCAGAGCTGCCTAATACGTTACTGAGAGAAGATTCTCCTGTATTAATGGGCTGTGGGTATGTTAAACCATTGTATTTACTTCCTATATATCAAGAACAAATTGCTTTTGGAAAAGGTGGTTATCCTTTTAACTTATCTACCAATACAAATTATAATAGAGGTATATGTCCGGTAACAGAAGATATGCATTATAATAAGCTTATATCACATGAACTTATGAGACCAGGCATGGAGAAAAAAGATATGGATGATGTTGTAAGTGCTTTTGAGAAAGTTTGGACTAATAGGAAAGAATTATGACAAAACTTGAAGGTAAAAAAAATGATATCCAAAATACCTCTTGAAGAAAGAGGAAAAAATACGAGAAGCTCAATTAGAAAAGACCGAGGAAAAATATTTACCAATAAATATTTTGCTTACATTCAGAATTCGATCAAGAGAAACTTAGGCATAATTTTGATTATAAATATTAGTTCCGATACAATTGACCCTCGTTCATTATATATAATTCATACCCTTTATTCTATAAAAGAAAGTAACACATGACCAAGTACCAATTAATCCAATGCATGAATAAAAAAAGATGGAATTATTTTGTAGATAATTCACCACAAGGTAATATCTTTTGCAAGACAGAATTTTTAGACATATGGAACAAGGAATATGACTTATATTTCGTTATGGCAAATAAAAATATCATTCTTGGTATACCTATTACTAAAGAGCCTACAAGTACATTCTTGTATCAAGGTATGCTTTATTCTGAACTGTTTTCCACGCTCCTAGAACATAAAAAGACGAAAAAAGAACTTGAGCTTATTAACTTTTCTCTTGAGGAATTAGAAAAGAAATATACAAGTTTATCTTTCCCCTTGCATTATTCATTTAAGGATATCAGAGCCTTTCAATGGTTCCATTATCATACCCCTGAAGATGGACAATTCAATATGCAATTAAGGTATACAGGGATATTAGATATTTCAAAGATAAATACTTTTGATGAGATTCTTTCAAATTCAAGGACAGTCAGAAGACAAGAATATAGAAAAGCAATAAAAGAAGGTTTTCACGTTGAAGAAACAGAAGATATTAAAACCTTGGATCAACTTCATGATATGACATTTAAAAGACAGGGTATTACTCGAAACATCAGAGAAAAAAAATTAACTACAGAACTTGCTGCGGATTCTCTGAAAAAAGGGTATGGAAGACTTTTGATATGTAAAGATAAAAATAACACCCCTATGTCCGCATCACTATTTCTATTCGACAATAAATGTGCTTATTATTTAATAGGCGCTAATAATCCAGCATACCGAAAATTCGGGGTTGGTACCTTTGTTCTATACCAACAAATAAAAAAATCTATGGAACTCGGATTAAGAAGAATAGACTTTGTAGGAATAAATTCACCAAATCGTGGTGATTACAAAATAAGTTTCAATGCTAAGTCTACACCTTATTATACACTAAATTGGAAAGCAAAAAATAATGAAATATCTTAAAAAGTTTATAAAAATATTTATTGAAACTAAAAAATATAAACCATGGATGACCGACGCTGAGATAGCTGTAATAAAACAGATATTGATTAATTCTAAACCAAAAAAAATATTAGAATGGGGAGCTGGGTCAAGTACAATTTTTTTTTCAAATCTGTTACCAAAAAAAATATCATGGACATCTATTGAGCATAATAAAAAATATTCTGAAATGGTAAAAACAACATTAAAAAAGAAACTTATACTAAACTGGTATAAAAATAATACATTGTATAAAACTCAGTTTTTTCCACTTTTTTTAAAAAAAATCTGTAATTTTAATAAGAATAATCAAAGGAGGCAGATTACCATACATCATATCGCTCCAAATCATTTACCATTTTCAGATAAATACGAAGATGGAGCATATAGTGACATGAAAGATTACATAGACTTTCCTAAAAATAAAAACGAATATGACTTGATTTTTATCGATGGAAGAGCTAGAAGTCAATGTTTACGACATGCTTTAAGTCTTATTAAGGTGGATGGTATAGTAATACTTCACGATGCACATAGAGAGTATTATCATGATGCGAGTAAACTTTACCCATATCAAATGTACCTCCTTGATCAGTCCGTAAAAGACCTTGAACCTCCATATGTAGGACGTGGTTTATGGTTTGGCTGTAAGACAGACATTATTAATAAAATTCTCAATATTAAAAATCACACAATTTTCGAAACAAATACTGGATTCGATTATAAGAATCTGTCTAAATTAGAAGATTAAATTTACCTAAAAAAATAAGAGAAAAAAACAAATGATCAATATAATATTTAATAAATGTAAATATAGACTTATTAGATTCTTTCCCTACCTATATTTTTTCTTTGAATCAAAAAAAATGAAAAGAATTGTGAAGCACAATAAAAAGACTTGGGGTAAATGGAATATAACAAATCCTAAAGCAGAGCTATTAATAGATGCTTTCAGGTTTCCTCATTGGCTTATAGCAAATAGCTACTTTGCTAATATTCTAGCAAAAAAATACAGTGCTGAAATAAAATCATTTTCTGATAGTAAAAATATAAGTTATTTAACTAAAAAAATACTTAAATCATTTAATTGGAGAGAAACTGTATATCCTGTATACGATGAGGCAATACTTGAAAAACAAAAAGAATATCTGGAAAGAGCTCACGTAAAAATAAAAACAAAGCAAGATCTTTTCGATTATAAAATAGATAAAATCTGGCTAGGTATAGATATATATGAAACCTATTTGCGTGGAGGACGTCCAACAATTGATTTCACTGATCAGGTTTTTTGGGATACTGTAAATGACGGCATAGGACATTTATTATTTTGGAATGATTATTTCAAAAATCATAATGTGGCGGCCATTTTACTAAGCCATGATTGTTATATAAAACAAGATATACTTGCAAAAGTTGCTTATCAAAATCTTATCCCTGTCTATCTTTGCAACGCCATAGGTTTATTCTTGAGTAAAGAGCCTCATGACCTTTATAATAATCGCTTTTGGAATTATCCAACCCAATTTAGAAGATTGACAAAGGCAGAACAGGAAGAAGCAATAACCTGGGGTAAACAAAGAATCAATACTCGTCTATCTGGAGCAGGTGGAGGTGAAGATATGCAATACTCTGAAAAGTCAGCATTTATATCATGTAACAAAGATAGAAGGATTTTAAAACAAAGTAATAAATTAAAACTTATCGTAACCACACATTGTTTTTACGACAACCCACACGGTTTTGGAGGGATGCTGTTTACAGACTTTCATGAATGGTTGACTTTTTTAGGTGAGATCTCGAATCAAACTGACTATGATTGGTATATAAAACCACATCCAGACTATTTTCCTGGAACTCTAGAAGTAATTAGCAAAATCACGAAAAGCTTTCCTAAAATCACTTTGTTACCACCTGAATCATCCTTCCATCAATTAGCGTCAGAGGGAGTAAAATATGCATTAACATGTTATGGTTCTGTCGGACATGAACTGCCACTTTTAGGTATACAGGTAATTAATGCTTCCTATAATCCTCATTCTGCCTACGATTTCAATTACCATGCAAAATCAATCGAAGAATATAGATATTTCCTACTAAATTTAAATTCTTTATCAAAAGCGATTAATAAAAATCAAGTCTATGAATTTTACTACATGCATTACAAGTATACACAACTTGATGATCTTATTTTTCCGTCTTTCAAAAAAATGCTTACAGATATATCCTACAAAAACCGAGGAGATTCAGCTGTTTATAACTACTTCCTTGATAATTGGAGCAACACAAAACATATAGAAATAATTTCAAAGATGGAGGAATATATCAATTCAGGGAAAAAAAACTATTATCTCAAAGGTGTAGAATAAATGGAACAAAACGACAACCATACACTGCCAATCAACGTATTATTCATAGTCTTTAATCGTCCTGAAAAAACTCAACGAGTATTTGAAGCTATTCGCAGAGCGCGTGTAGGATCCTTATTTATCGCTGCAGACGGACATAGGCCAGAAAGAATCGGAGAAGCAGAAACATGTGCTGAAGTAAAACGTATTGTAACTAGAGTTGACTGGCCCTGTAAAGTCAAAACATTGTTTAGAAATAAAAATCTAGGATGCAAAATGGCGGTTTCTTCCGCAATTGACTGGTTTTTTGAAAATGTTAACGAAGGTATAATTCTGGAAGATGATTGTCTTCCTACAAATTCATTCTTTGAATTTTGCCAGAAATTACTGGAAAAATACCGTGATAATGAACAAGTAATGCAAATCAATGGGAATTACTATTTAGATGATTTAAAACATTTCAATGAAAGCTACTATTTTTCTAAACTAAACGGTTGCTGGGGGTGGGCAACATGGAAACGTGCGTGGAAGCATTTTGACAAATCGATGTCTGGATATAATGAATTTAAAAATCATAATGGTATTTTGAAATACTTTAAGGATAAGGAAATATCAGACTGGATGACTAGTTACCTGGATGAGGCAGACACACCGAAATGCAAAATCTGGTCCACGCAGTGGAGTTATGCTATAATCATAAAAAACGCCTTATGCATAACTCCTACAAAAAATCTAGTGAAAAATATAGGTTTTGATAAAAAGGGAACAACAGGTCTTCATAAAAGCTATTTGAAATATACCGAATTCGATATAGAAAATATTGGAGAAATAATACACCCTGTCAACATTACCCATGATTTAGAGTCAGATTCTCTTATGTTCAAGTCTATTATAAAGATAACCGATCCGCGTCTAATAAAAGAGAATTTCAGAATTAAGCTAAGTAGAGTCAAAAATAAAATTTTTCAAAGATTAAAAACATCAATCAAAAAAATTATACATTAATCGCTATTTAACATTAAATAGGTTAAAAAAAATTAGGAATCAAGTTACTATGTCAAAATGCAAGATTTGCAATCAATCAATAGAGCCATTTATGACCTTTGGCAAAATGCCAATCGCAAATGGATTTCTAAGGGAAGAAGATTTTAAAAACGAGTATTATTTCGAGATGGAAGTTGGCGTTTGTTCTTGTTGTCATATGTTTCAGTTAATAAATCAGCCGGAACGTGAAATGATGTTCAATGAAAACTATGCTTTTTTTTCCGGCACTTCGAAACATATGGCTTCTCATTTCAAAGAATTTGCCAGTCATGTGAAAAATAACTACCTGCCAGGGGAGAATCCTTTTGTTGTTGAGATCGGCAGTAATGACGGGATAATGCTTAAAAACTTCGCAGATCAGGGCATTAAACACCTGGGCATTGAACCTTCGGCAAACGTAGCAGAAGTTGCAAGAGAAAATGGAATTAATACTATTACTGAATTTTTTGATAAATCTTGTGCTGAGAAAATTATCAATAAAACTGGAAAGGCAGATGCTTTTATCGCAGCCAATGTAATGTGTCACATTCCCTATATGGACTCAATTCTTGAGGGAATAGATGTTCTGTTAAATGAACACGGTATTGTAATGTTTGAAGACCCTTATTTAGGCGACGTGATAAAAAATACAACTTATGACCAGATATATGATGAACATGTATTTCTTTTTTCCGGATTATCAGTAAGAAATTTATTTCAAAGATATAATTTCGAACTTATTGACATTGAGCCACAAGAAACACATGGCGGTTCAATGAGATATACCCTAGCGCGAAGTGGAAAAAGAAAAGTATCTCAAAAAGTCCACGAGTTACTAGAGCAGGAAAAAATACTCGGTCTTGATAAGGCTGAAACATATAATACGTTTCGTAAAAATTGTGAGAAATATCGAGATGATCTTATTGCGACAGTAAGAGCGATCCGGGAAAAGGATCATAAAATAGTTGGTTATGCCGCAACTTCTAAAAGTACGACAATACTAAATTACTGCGGATTTACTTCAAACGACATTGCATACATCTGTGACACAACACCGATTAAACAAGGTAAATTCAGTCCTGGAGTTCACATCCCTGTAAAAGCAAATGAAGAATTCAAAACTAATTACCCCCTCTATGCCTTACTTTTCGGGTATAACCATAAAAAGGAAATTATGGCAAAGGAACAGGATTATATGAAACAAGGCGGTAAATGGATAATATATGTACCGGAAGTCAAAGTGATTTAATATGATTAAATTTGCATCTCCAAAAGACCAATACTTATCGTATAAGAGAGAGATAGACGCCGCGATTAAACGAGTACTTGATAGTGGATGGTATATTCTAGGGTGTGAAGTCAGTAAATTCGAAAAAGAGTTTTCTTCTTACATAGGGTCTAAAGACGGAATAGGTGTTGGAAGTGGAACGGAAGCTCTATATTTAGCCCTCATTGCCTGTGGGATAAGACCTGGTGATGAGGTTATAACCGTATCACATACTGCTACTGCTACTGCCGCCGCTATAAGACTTTGCGGTGCGGTTCCTGTATTTGTGGATATCGAGCCAATATTTTATACAATAAACCCAAAGCTTATAGAAAGTGAAATAACAAAAAAAACAAAAGCGATTATTCCAGTACATATCTATGGACAGGCAGCCGATATGGAACCCATAATTGCCCTAGGAAAAAAACACGGTCTAAAGATCATTGAGGACTGTGCCCAAGCTCACGGAGCAATGTATAAAGGGCAAAAGGTAGGATCCTTTGGAGATTTATCATGTTTCAGTTTTTATCCCACAAAAAATCTTGGAGCTGTCGGTGATGGTGGAATGATTCTTACAGATGATTCTATATTGGCTGATAAAATAAAACTATTAAGAGAATACGGCTGGAAAGAAAGATATATAAGCAGTTTCAACGGAACAAATTCACGTTTAGATGAAATTCAAGCTGCAGTTTTAAGAATCAAGCTAAATCATTTAGACAAAGATAATAGCAGGCGAAAAACTATAGCACAAGCATATACCCTTGCGCTAAAGAATAGTACCATAGCACCCCCTTGTGTTAGAAAAGATTGCAACCATGTCTATCATTTATATGTAATTTCTACAGATAAAAGAAATAACTTAGCATCCTATTTAAAAAACAATGGAATAAATACTGGAGTTCATTACCCGGTTCCAGTCCACTGTCAGCCTGCATATGCAAAGTTCAAACGTTCTGATTTAATACAGACCGAGAATATTTCAAATAATATTCTATCACTGCCTATGTATCCTGAACTAAATAACGAGAATATCAAACATATTACAGAAACTATAAAAAAATTTAAGATTTAATCATTACATCTGAAGATCATTATTATTTTTCTATATTCTATGGTTTTCACTATACAATTTAGAAATTAAGATATTAAAATTGTTTTTTAAAAAAATGTTAAGAGGCATAATCAATGATTGATGGAGTAATAGTAAAAGATCTCACCACGCATAGTGATGAGAGAGGTTTTTTCCGCGAAATTATCAGAGATTCTGATGATTTTTTCTCTGAAGGCTTTGGACAAATGAGCCATTCACTTGTTTATGCTGGAGTAATAAAAGCATGGCACGGTCATAAAATACAGACTCAATGGAATTATATAACAACGGGGCTTATCAAAGTTGCACTCTATGATTCAAGAGAAAACTCCCACACATACGGAAAAATCATGGGATTTCTAGCCGGTGAAAACCAGAAAGCTCAAGTATATTCATTCCCAAACGGAGTTCTTCACGGTTATAAATGCATAAGTGGTCCTATGAATATCATTTATGTGACATCAGGAACTTATAATATCGAAGAAGAAATCAGAGTTGAATATAATACTCCTGAAATAAACTTCGACTGGCTAATAGTACCTGAAATCAAATAACCTTTGACCAAATTTAAATATTAACGTTTCAAATGAAACACATGGGAATATCTTATCTAACCTGGGAAAGGGTATTTTTTAATTAAAAACATTATGGAAAATTCATTCTTATTAAAACATTACCGACATAAAACATTATTGATAACTGGTGCTTCTGGATATATTGCTTCAAATATAATTGAAGTGTTAAAAAATATTGACTGTAATATCATTCGTGTTTCAAGAAATAGTAAAAACTTACCTAAAATCAATAGCAAGTCAAATATTACCGATTTAGAGGGGAATATCACAAATAAAAGTTTTGTAGACGGTTTTCCAGAAGTAGATATTATTTTTCATCTCGCGGCTCAAACAAGCACATATATGGCGAATAATTCACCTGCTGAAGATTTTAATATTAATGTAAAACCAATCATACACATTGTAGAAAAATACAAAATTTCTGAGAAATTACCTGTAATAATATTTGCTGGGAGTGCTACTGAGGTAGGATTAACTGAAAAAAATCCAGTTGAGGAATCATTTGAGGATGAACCTTTAACAATTTATGATTTACATAAACTGATTACGGAAGAGTATTTAAAATTATACACTAGACTTGGATGCATCGAAAGTGCTATATTGCGGTTAGCTAATGTCTACGGACCTGGCCCGGCAAGTAGTAGCGCCGACAGGGGTATCCTGAACATGATGATACGCAAAGCTTTGGCAGATGAAACACTAACCATTTATGGTGAAGGTAAATTTACAAGAGATTATATTTACATTGAAGATGTGGTATCCGCATTTTTAATGGCTCCCGCCAATATTAAAAAATTGAATGGCAAGCACTTTATTATTGGAAGCGGTACAGGGCTCACGATCAACGAGGCCTTCGATATAATTGCAAAGCAAGTAGAGGCAAAGACAAGAAAAAAAGTCTCAATAGAACATATCCCTTTCCCAGGTGAAATATCCCCTATTGAAACAAGAAATTTTGTCGCAAACTCGGACATGTTCTCAAAACTATGCAAATGGAAAGCAAATTATTCTTTCAAAGAAGGAACTGATAAAACGGTAAATCACTTTATAAACTTATAAGAAAGGATTGCAGTATGAATAAGAATAAAAAAATAAAATTAAATATTGGCTGTGGGGGAAGACCACTAGATGGATATATTAATATTGATTCTGACAATCTACAAGTATTAAAAACCCGCTATCCAAACCAAACTTTTTCTGAAGGAATAGAAATTCATGATTATGATATATTCAACCTTCCTTTTGATGGTGGTATTGTTGATGAAATTCGGGCAGACTCTCTAATAGAACATCTTTCATTTATAGAGGAACCAAAATTCTTCAATGAAATAAAACGTGTTTTAAAACCAGGTGGTATTTTCGAATTCTCTACTACAAATTTTGAAGAAATTGCTAAACTATGGTTGGCGGCAAAAGACGAATGGAAAGAATTCTACCGCAATGATTCTGAAGCTATTAAATCACAGCATTGGTTTGGACAGTACTCATATTCCACTGAAAATAGGTGGGGATACTTGTCTGCAATGATTTTCGGCAGTCAAAATGGAGAGGGTCAATTTCACAAAAACTGCTACACTATCCCAAAGATTAAAGCTATACTTAAACATTTAAACTTTGAAGAGATAAAAATTACACAATCTCTATGGAAAAGTGATAGAGATCCAATGATTAATGTAATCGCTAAAAATGTGGGATTGTGCTATGATCATATCGGTTAAGAAAATTATAAAAGAAATAATTCCTCCTATATTTATACGAATTTCTAAAACAATATTCAGCTCAAAAATAAGTAAAATACCATTTGAAAAATGGTGGGGAAAATATTCAGTAGAACATCAACCCGATCCTGTCTTAATTAATATGATTAATTGTTTTGTAAAGACAAAAACATTTGAAAATTCTTCCATATACTGGAACTGGCTTAACAAAAAAAACATACAGCAACTGAATGATAATGGTTTTGAAAACTTTAAACAAACTATTGCAAGAAATTATTTTACATGGGTCGGGAATATGGACTCTCTATATTCAAAGAATCTAATACATAAAAATAACCATATCTCATATGAATTTTCATTGAATGAGATTCTTAGAAAACATGACAACTTCACCTACGATGAATCAATCACATTTAACATAATCACCGCACTACTAACCAACTATGTTATAAAGATTGGAGGAGAAAAATATATAAGTCAACTAGAAGAGCCAGATGATGGAAACCCTCCGTATTTATTATATAAAGAAAAGCGTATTTCTCAGGATCTTCTTAACTCTATTATTGAGTATATTTCTATTTCAAAAGGATGCAATACAGCTAATCTCAATAGGATTATTGAAGTCGGAGCAGGCTCTTGGCGCACCTCATTTTGTATGATGAAATTATTGTCTAACGTAAAATATATAATAGTAGATATTCCTCCAGCTCTTTATGTGTCACAAACATACTTAGCAAATCAATTTAAGAACAAATCAATATTCACATTTCGCCCATTCAGTTCATTTGAAAAAATAAAAGACGAATTTCTCAAGTCAGATATAGCTTTTATTATGCCGGATCAGTTAGAACTTCTTCCCAGCAAGTTAACGGATCTTTTTCTTGCAATAGATTGCATGCATGAAATGAAAAAAGAACAGATCGACATCTTTTTCAATCAAGTAGATCGTTTATCTAAATTTTTCTATTTTAAGTGTTGGAATGAAACTGAAGTTCCTTTTGATAAAGTTGTTCATAACAAGGATAACTATCCTACAAAAAATAACTGGATCGAAATATTCAAGAAAAATTGTGAAGTCCCTTCTACATATTTTGAAACATTTTACAAAACAGAATAGTATAAAGTATAATCATGAAATGTAATTTAAAAAACAAAAAAGTTATGATAACTGGTGGTCTAGGATTTATCGGTAGTAATCTGGCATGTGAGTGTCTGGAATTGGGTGCAAAAGTAACAATATATGATTGTCTAGAGCCAAATTCAGGCGGAAACATGTATAACATCCATAATATAAGGGAGGATATAACGCTGAAATTGCATGATATCCTTAATTTTGATCAAATTTCTCAATGTATTGCTGATAATGATATTATAATCAACTGTGCCGCGTCAACATCACATCCATTTTCCATGTCCGAACCATGGGCGAATAATGATGTAAATGTCAAGGGGGTTATCAATATACTTGAGGCAATTCGAAGATTTAATCCTGAAGCAAGATTTGTTCATATTGGAACGACTACTCAGTTAGGAAAATTAAAATACACACCTGCAGATGAGTTTCATCCTGAATTCCCGATGGACATATATTCTGCCAATAAATGTTCTTCAGAAAAATATGTTCTTATTTACGCCTCCGCACATAACCTGAAAGCATCTGTAATACGTCTATCAAATGTTTTCGGTCCTAAAGCTGCTATTCATAGCCCTGAATTTACATTTAATAATTACTTCGTTGGGCTTGCCCTTCAAAACAAATCTATAACAGTATTTGGAAGAGGTGAACAGAAAAGAAATGTGATTTATGTTGATGACGCCATCAGAGCCATTATTTCAATTATATCCAGTACCAAAACTTATGGTGAAACACTGCTTGGAGTTAGTGACGAACATTTCAGTATTGCCCAAATAGCAAAGGAAACTGTTACACATATCGGTTCCGGGAAGGTTGAATTTCACAACTGGCCAAAGACTAGAAAGGCAATAGAAGTCGGTGACGCAATTATCTCCAATAATAAAATCAAGGAATTAACTGATTGGGTCCCTGAAAACAATTTAGTTGATGGTTTACTCAAAACTAAGGCCTACTATAATAATTGCAAAGAACAATACCTGAGGTAAAAAATGAAATTCATTATCACCGGTGCACTTGGACATATCGGTTCTAAGTTAATCCGAGAGCTGGGGAATAGTTACCCTAAAAGCAATATCATAATGATCGACAACTTAATGACTCAGCGTTATTGTTCGTTATTTAACCTTCCGAACACTGCGACATATAAATTTATTGAAGATGATATTCTGAATTTGGATTTACCTGAAATATTCAAAGGCTCAAATGCTATTTTCCAGTTAGCTGCTATTACAAATGCAGCAGGAAGTTTTGAACAAAAAGAACAAGTTGAATATAATAATTTCAACACCACTGAGAAGATAGCAGAAGCCTGTTGTATCACAAATTCTCCCTTAATCCATCTCTCTTCAACAAGTGTCTATGGCACACAAAAGGACATTGTAGACGAAAGTTGTTCCGACGATGAATTACAACCTCAAAGTCCTTACGCTAATACAAAACTCAGTGAGGAAAAACTACTCAAAGCTCTATGCAAAACAGACAATTTAAGATTTGTCACATGTAGATTCGGAACAATCTTTGGCATATCCCCTGGGATGCGTTTTCATACAGCGGTCAATAAATTTTGCTGGCAGGCCGCCATGGGTAAACCGATAACTGTCTGGGAAACTGCCTATGAGCAAAAAAGACCATATCTGGACCTCGATGATGCAGTTAAAGCATTGATGTTTATCGTTGAAAGAAAACTTTTCGACGGTGAAATATATAATATACTTACTCATAATCTGACGGTCAAAGATATTATAGAATCAATCGGTAATAATATAACAAATATCAACATTGAATTTGTAAAAGCAGAAATAATGAACCAATTATCTTATAATGTTTCGAATAATAAGTTTTGCGATTTGGGATTCGAGTTTCGAGGCAATTTGGATAAAGCAATAAATAATACCATTGATCTGCTAAAAAATTCAAATTCTATAAAATAAATAGTATTTTTTAGCAAAATGCTGGGAGTCTATTCAGCTAAAGAAAAACCTTACACTTTATAGTTTATAACTATAAAAATCATGTAATCCAAGAAACAAACAAACAAACAAACACTAAAATTAATCTTTAGTAAAAGTCCTTTTAAGTAGTTATCAACTCTAGATTTTGAGAATCAATATTTTTAAGGAATTAGTATTAGGAATATAAAATGAATTTTAAAAAATTTATCAAATTAGTCTGCCCACCGATTATCTTCTATATAATAAATAAATTTACTAAGAAAAATAAAAAACAATCACAAAAATCCCCCTTCTCCGGCGTTTACAAACAGCTCGATGAAATTAAAACAATCGGAAATGGCTATTCCAATGAAGAGTGGATGAATAATATTTATCAGGAATTATCGGCAAAGCTTGAAAAAATCAAGAAAGTCAAATTTTTAGACAATGCAAATGCCAATAATAATATAAAAAACTTACTTCCACTCTTGATCGCTACCTTTAGTGAACAGAAAAAATGCAGGATATTCGATTTTGGAGGCGGAGCAGGCATTTCATATATAGACTGCTTACAATATAACAATAGTTTCAAATTAGAATTTTATATTTTGGAAACAAATCCCATGTGCAATGTTGGAACACGATTATTTAAAAATAATCAAAAAGTAACATTTATGACTGATTTTACTGAAGAACTACCTCCAATAGATATTGTTCACATAGGAAGTTCATTGCAATACGTTGCTGATTACAAAAAAGTATTGTCAAACATTATCAAATTAGCCCCTGAATTCATTTTTTTTGTAGATACATGGTTTGCACAAAACTCTACTTTTGCGACACAACAGGTGAACATGAAAAATGTTACAATCCCCATTTGGATTTTTTCTTATCAAGAAATAATTAACCTTATGGAAGCTAATAACTATAGGCTAATCTATAAAACACCAAATTACCAGCCCATTCACAATATGGATAATTTTGAGGATGGTTTAATTTTCAAAGATTCGTTCAATCTTTTATTTGAAAAAAATAAGGATTAATACTATTAATATGCCACCTCTTTTTACAATAGGAATAACAACATACGACCGACCTGAAATGCTCAGGGAATGTTTGAAATCACTCATAAATCAAACCTTTACTGATTTCGAGGTCATAATTGGGAATGATTATATAAAACAACATATCAATTTAAATGACTTGGATATACACGATAAAAGAATACGAATAATAAATCATGAAAGGAATTTAGGTGAAATAAAAAACATGAACTACTTACTTAGCGTAAGCAGTGGTAAATACTTCACCTGGATTGCAGATGACGATGCCTATAGTTCTATTTTTCTAGAGTCAATCAACCAGGCATTAAAAAAATTCGGTTCTCAACCAGCTATCTTTACTTCTTATTTTATGGACAAGAATTGTCCGGAAAATTATGATCTGAATTTGCCTGATGCCAATTTCAGATTTATGAAAGGAAATGATTTTCTAGTAAAATACCTCAAAAAAGAGATTAAACTTTTGGGTTGTTGTGGTGTTTTTGATAGGAAATATTTAAATAAAATTGGTGGAATGATACAGCTTGGCACTGGTTTTAGTCCTTACTCTGACAATATACTTGCAATCAAATCCGGAGCATTGGAAAATATTGTCTATATCAACCATCCTTTAATTTTTTTTAGAGGCCATGAACAGTCTATCTCATTTACAAGTATTGAAATAAAAC
The DNA here is from genome assembly GCA_036011305.1 of Victivallales bacterium. Classification (GTDB taxonomy): domain Bacteria; phylum Verrucomicrobiota; class Lentisphaeria; order Victivallales; family GWF2-38-69; genus DASCNA01. Next base: position 14,172 of record DASCNA010000083.1, on the reverse strand, counting down.
CATATATTAGTGCTCAAAAAGAATTCTTACCTATATGCATGGAGATATTTAACCATGAAAAATTAAAAAAATATTTTGATTCTAATCTGTATTATATCCTTAAATGGTATATAAAAGACTTTTTTTCAGTCGTGAGACGGTCCGGTAAAATTTATTTTCTAGCAATAATATCTTTCACTTTTTTTATTTTAAAAAAATCTAGTCGTATTAAGTCAAAAACCTATAGGCGTAACTTGAGGCGAGAACTTTTTTCCAGTATTTACCGCCAAACCAAGTTATTCATAAAAAACGAAATTTTAACTAGAAATATATAAAAATGAAAATTCTATATGACCATCAAATATTCTCATATCAAAAGCTAGGAGGAATATCAAGATATTTTTTCGAACTTCTAAAGGGGTTTGACTATAATAAAGAATTTAGTTTTGAAGTTGGGTTAAAATGTACAAATAATACGTATTTTAAAGACTTCATTAATACGAAAGAAAGTCCATATAGTATAAAAAAAACAATTGATGATCTATTTTGGGGCATTAATTTTAAAGGAAAAAACAGACTTTACAATCTATACCACAGGAAGATAATTAATAATAATCAAAACTATTCAAGTGAATTAATACAAAAAGGTGAATTCGATATATTTCACCCTACTTATTATGACACTTACTTCTTAGACTGTATTGGGAATAAACCCTTTGCATTAACCGTTTATGATTTGACTCATGAAATATATCCGGAGCTTTTTCCTTCGGGAGACATGACTGCAACAAATAAATCAATATTAATTGATAAAGCGTCAAAAATCTTTGCCATTTCGGAACAAACAAAAAGTGATTTAATCAAATTCTACAATGTAGAAGATGAAAAAATAAAAGTCATTTACCTTGGTAATTCTTTGAATACAGATAAGCAAAAGAAAATCACACTGCCACGTAACTATTTATTATATGTTGGGACAAGGAAACATTATAAGAACTTTACTTTTTTTATTAAATCTGCGCTTTCAATATTACATAAAAATAAAGAAATTAACATATTATGCGTAGGTGCAGAGTTCTCAAAACACGAACTAGATTTTTTTACAAAGAACAACATTAACAATCAAATTCATCAAGTTGAACCAAGCGACTGCGAACTTGCATATATCTATAGTAAAGCGATTGCTTTTATTTTTCCATCCTTATATGAGGGGTTTGGAATACCAATCCTTGAGGCATTTTCATGTGCCTGCCCAGTCCTATTAAGTGATATTCCAGTTTTTCATGAAATCGCTGAAGATGCAGCCCGTTACTTTGATCCTACAGATATTTCATCATTAAGCAGTGCAATCAATGAAATTGTTTATAACAACCATTTAAGAAAAAAATTGATCGAAATGGGATATAAAAGAAATAAACATTTCTCTTGGAAAATTACAGCCAAGGAAACTTTTCAAGAATATGCTAAAATATTAAATCATCAATAAACATTTTATTACTATTGATCATATTCATATTCATTAACTTCTAAATACATAATTAACTATCTTATGAACAAATTAAAATTCCTAAAAAAACTGAATATCTTTGGTGGTTATTTTACCTACTTAAAAATTTATACTCGATATACAGGGAAACATATTTTTTTCCTTTACTTCATTAGTTTTATATCTGTCACTACGGACAGTATAGGTTTAATGATGCTTTTCCCTTTACTTAAATTTTCTGATATAAGTACTAGTGTCAATCTAGGAACAAGGGGTGAATTTTTTCTGCAAATTCTTAGATTTTTTCACTTACCTGAAAGTCAAGTTGGAGTAATTCTTTTAATAGGAATTATCTTTATAATAAAAGGGATTATCAAGTTCTGTCAGGGAGGATATTCCGGTTATCTTACTGCAAAACTTAAACTTTCTTTACAAAGCAGACTCCTGAACAATTATACAAATATGGAATATATCAAATATTCATCAAAAAATACCGGACATTATATTAACATAATCAACAGTCAGACCGAAGGACTTATTTCGACATTCCTTTCACACATTCAATTTTCCATACAATATATATCGACGGCTGTTTATTTGTTTTTTGCAATGTTTTTAAGCTGGAAATTTACCTTGATGTCAATTGTAGCAGGTGTAATTATTATGTTCTTCCTGCGTATTTTAATTGCATCGACGAAAAATTTTTCCAGAAAAACCAGCAGAGAAACCGGGGAACTTGCAAAGTTATTAATTCAAGTACTCCAAACATTCAAATACCTAAAATCTACTGGATCAATTGATTCGTTAAAGAAAAAATCAATAAAAAGCATGAATAATCTTGCTTCATTTAGATTTAAACTTAGTCTGGCAAATTCACTTATGACAGCAATTAATGAGCCTTTAACTGTTTTGCTCTTGGTGATCATTCTTCTTGTTCAATTACTAATTTATCATCAGTCAATTATTCCCCTAATAGTAACTCTGCTTCTACTAAATCGAGCAATGAATGCCATTATTGCACTTCAAAGTGCATGGCAGAAAATGATGAATAATATCGGCGGGCTGGAAATGACCGTAAATGAATTTAAAGAAGTTAAAGTATATGAGGAAATCTCACGAGAAACAAACATTAGCAGTTTAGGTCAGGGTATTGAATTTCATAATGTATCTTTTTCATATACACAAAATTTAGTTTTGAAAAATATAAATATGCATATTCCGCAGAATTCTACAGTTGCGTTAGTTGGAGAATCCGGCTCTGGTAAATCTACTTTAGTAGACTTAATAACCCTCTTACTAAAACCAAACAAAGGATACATCACAATTAATGGTGTCCCTCATACAAATTTAAACTTTCACGATTGGCGCAGGCATATAGGCTTTGTAACGCAAGAATCTGTTATATTTGACGATACAATTTCAAATAACATTTCACTTTGGTCAACAAATCCAATGAATGATAAAAATTTTAACAAAACAATTAGAGATGCTGCAGAACAAGCCTACATTAAATCTTTTATTGAAAACTTACCAGAGCAATACAATACAATTGTAGGAGACCGCGGAGTCAAACTTTCAGGCGGTCAAAGGCAAAGGATATGCATTGCACGGGAGTTATTTAAAAAACCTCAACTACTTATACTAGATGAAGCCACAAGTGCTTTGGATACAGAATCGGAAAAATATATCCAAAAAAGTATTGATGATCTAAAAGGAAAAATGACTGTTGTTATCATTGCTCACCGACTCTCTACAATTAAAAGCGCTGATTTTATTTGTGTTTTAGCAAAGGGCGAAATAGTTGAAAGCGGCACTTATAAAGAACTTATTTCATATTCCAACGGAAAATTTAGGAATATGGTAGAACTGCAAACCCTATAATGAAAATAATATGACAAAAGAACATAATTTAAAAGACTTCCCTCCAGCTCCAACCGGCAAGCAAGGTTGGCCTTGGTCATCGAATGATGAATATCCACAATATGAATCAAAAGACAATAATTGGCCTAAAGTCAGTATTGTAATGCCCTCCTACAATCAAGGTAAATTTATAGAAGAGTCAATACGATCTGTATTATTACAGGGGTACCCAAACCTCGAATTCATAATTATAGATGCTAAAAGCACTGATAATTCAGTAGAGGTCATTAGAAAATATGAAAAATTTCTAACCCACTGGGTGAGTGAGCCTGACAAAGGGCAAAGCAATGCTATTAACAAAGGCTTAAAAAAGTGTACAGGAAAACTTTTCAACTGGCATAATTCAGACGATATACTTACTCAAAACAGTATTTTTTCTGCAGTTTCAGCATTCAAAAAATATCCTGATATAAGTTTTGTTCATGGTTACCGCATTGAAATAAATGAAAATTCGAACTCCAAAAAATCTGTAGGAGAAAATAAAGATAAAAATTTAAAATTCACTCCTGGAGTATCAGAAGCTTTGAAAAATTTAAAAACCGGCTGTCAGCCCGGTTGCTTGATGAGGCGGAGCCTAGTCACGAAAAATGGAGGAATTGATGAAAATCTCCACTATGTGATGGACATGGATATACACCTTCGCATCCTATTAGATAGTCCATGTCTCTATATTAATACACCTCTTGTATTCTACCGGATACATGAAAACATTAAGAGCTGTGAATATAGTTTAGAAAGAGCAAAAGAGAGATTATTAATTGCAGATAAATTAATCAAAAACAATAAAATACCACAAAACTTAACTAAAGTAAAATGGACAATGTTGGCAAGTGCTCATATATTTGCTGCAAACATAATGAATAAGGGGGGATATTTCACTCTTTCCTTACTTCACCTTTTTAAGGCATTTTTTATCTTACCATATTGGAATTTAAGTAAACGAAAAGATATACTATCTCAATTTAAAAAAATAATATCAGAAAAACTTAGAAAAAACAAACTCTAATCAAATAAATATTTATGCCCATAAAAATCCACATAGCATTCAAAATAATAAATAGTCCAAATGGCGGGGGCAACCAATTTCTAAAAGCTCTCAAAAACTATTTTTCCAAAGAAAACATGTACACCGATAATCCCGTGAAAGCCGATGTAATATTGTTTAACAGTCACCAAAATATTCCAAAAGTATTAAAATTAAAATTACATAATAAGAAAAAAAATTTTATTCATAGAATAGATGGTCCAATAAGACTTTATAACTCAATGGATGATAAACGTGATTTAGTCACAAACTATGTAAATGAAATAATTGCTGATGGGACTATCTATCAGTCAAAATGGTCTCGCGAACAAAACCTTAAAATGGGCCTACCCCCTGCACCATTTTCCACAACTATAATGAATGCTCCCAATGATGATATCTTTAACAGAAAGAACAAACAAATATTTTCGACAAATCGTAAAATTAAACTTATTGCAACTTCATGGTCAGATAACTGGAAAAAAGGATTCGAAGTTTACAGATGGCTTGATCAAAATTTAGACTTCAACAAATATGAAATGAACTTCATAGGTCGTTCACCCGTAAACTTTACAAAGATTAAATTATTACCACCAAAGAATGGTAGTGATCTAGCAAAAATAATAAAGGAACACGATATTTTTATCAGTGGTTCAAAAATTGAATGTTGCTCTAATTCTGTTCTTGAAGCACTTCACTGTGGTCTCCCTGTTGTTGTCCCAAACTCCAGTAGTCACCCATCAATAATCAATGAAGCTGGAAAATGTTTTGAACAATGCAGTGAAATCCCTAAACTTTTAGAACAAATAGTAGTCAACTATAATAAAATACAAGGTTCAATATCACTACCATCATTGGATGCAGTTGGAAAAGAATATCTAGCATTTTTTAAAAAAATATATGATCAGACAATAAATGAGCAATATACTCCTAAAATACCAACTCTTGCCCAAAGGTTGAAACTTAAAAAAAAAATAATTATCGCGGGTGAAAGCTTTCCTTTTCTTTTCCGGCTCATAACAAAAGGAAAAAAATATTTAAATATCAAATGACTAATTTAAGAAAAAATTTACTTTTTAACACATATAACGAATCTAAATTAAAAAAATGATTAAACTTTTTATGCTAAAGTGTAAATTGAAATAATAGTTAACCACAACTCAGAAATTTCCCACATGATATATCGATTAATAAATAAAATTTCCAATAAAATAAAAATCCTTTCTGCTATCATCAAAAATAGCAGTTCCCCTCATAAGAAAATCTACTATATTTATGAGAATGCTGACTGGATTATCAAGGATATAGGACTTTCTTTAAAGGGATATTTAAGTACAAATAACTTTTTCATGACCCCCACCCATTATGGAATCAGAAAAAGTATAATACATTTTGGTTCTATTAATACTCTCATTGCGTCCTCATCCTCTGGAAAACCCAAGGCAGTAAATTCTGACAGTAAAATTATTGTAACTTGGTATCATGTAACTAAATCACATTTAAAAACAATACAAATCTACAATATAATGTCTATTGTAGATTTATGGCATACTTCATGTGAAAGAACAAAAAAACAACTCCTTTGTTTGGGAGTACCTAATGAAAAGATAAAAGTAATTCCTATTGGCATAGACATTAAAAAATACCCAAAAACTACCAAAGAAAATAGAATGCGAATTAGAAAAAAATTAAAAATAGATGAAGATGCAATTGTAATAGGTTCTTTTCAAAAAGATGGAAATGGTTGGGGTGAAGGAAATGAACCTAAGCTTATTAAGGGTCCAGACATATTTTGTGATGCAGTTATAGAACTAGCAAAAAAAAGAAAAATAGTTGTACTTCTAACAGGTCCTGCCCGTGGGTATGTAAAAAAACGATTAACGACAGCTGGAATAAAATTCCATCATGAATATTTTAAAAATCCAGAACAGGTTTCAACTTTCTATCATGCTTTAGATTTATATATTATGGCCTCAAGAATTGAAGGAGGCCCTAGATCTTTAATGGAAAGTCAAGCTACTGGAATACCAATAATAGCAACAAAAGTAGGTATGGCAGAGGAAGTTATAAGAGATGGGCATAATGGTTTCCTTGTAGAAACAGAGGATATAGGTAATATCGTAAAAAAATCTCTAAAAATATTGACTGATGGAGATTTGAGGGATACTTTTATAAAAAATGCTTTTAGAACCGTTCAACGTTATGACTACTCCATTATTTCCAAAGAATTTGAAAATAAAATTTATAATACATTAAAAAAAGAGTTAAAATGATCATGGACAATAACGATATACCGCAAAGTAAATAAAGTATCTTTATGCATATGGGCAATATCGAGACATAGCAAATTCTACAAATAAATGATTCACTTTACCTCCAGTTCTAAAAATATTCTTTACATAATTAATACAACTTTTTATAGTACCAAGACTTAGCTTAATATATTAATATTTAATTTAAAATTTGAAATGAATGATATGCGAACGGCAATTATAACAGGAATAAGTGGACAAGATGGTGCACTGTTAGCACATTTGCTTTTAAATCAACAATACAATGTAATCGGAACAAGTAGAGACTCTTTGGATAGAAAAAGATTCTGGCGGTTGGATAAACTAAACATCTATGATAAAATCAAACTAATAACAGACTCCACAGAAAAAATCATACAAGACTTTCACCCGGATGAGGTCTACCACTTAGCTGGACAAAGCTCAGTTGCAAAATCATTCGACTTACCTTTTAAAACTATAAAATCAAATGGATTTTCAACACTGGAATGGCTTGAAGCAATACGCAAATATTCCAAAAGTACTCGATTTTATCATGCATCCTCCTCTGAAATCTTTGGTACAACAAACAATTATTCTAGAGATGAGTCGGCAAATTATCACCCCAGATCTCCATATGCCGTTTCCAAACTATTTTCCCACTTTACAACCATAAATTACAGAGAAGCCTATGAGCTTTTTGCAAGCTGTGGAATTCTATTTAATCATGAATCATTCCTCCGAAGTGAATATTTTGTTACAAGTAAAATATCAAAAGGAGTTGCTAATATAGCAAAAAACAAACAAGATAGCATTGAGATAGGTAATCTTTCAATTAAACGCGACTGGGGACATGCTAAAGATTATGTAAAGGGGATGTACCTTATCCTCCAGCATAATAAACCCGATGATTTCGTTCTTGCTACTGGTAGACTACACACTATTAGGGATTTTTTTACCCTCGCATTCAAAGTTGCAAATATTAATATCGAATGGAAAGGAGAAGGCGCCAAGGAGCTGGGAGTGTGTAGTAAATCAGGTAAAATGCTTGTCAAAGTCAATCCCAAATTCTACAGACCAGCTGATATAAATCAATCTCTTGGTAATTCTCTTAAAGCTCAAAATAAACTTGGATGGAAAATTGAACATACTTTCGAAGATATTGTCTCTGAAATGGTTAATTATGAATTAAATAATTAAAATATTACACGAAAAAAAAGCTTAGTACCAGTTATAAAAAAAACTGGACAATATTTCTATCTCTATTAATTTAAAATAACATGATTCCTATGAAAAAATTGCTCAAAAATATTATATATAACAAAGTAATGGCTATTGTTTTTATAAAGCTATTATTGAAATTACATAATAAACTTTATTTTATTATTAGTAATTATTCTGTTTTATTGAATAATGGTATTCATCCTAAACACAAAATATTAAAATATAAGGAATGGTTTTTGGATAATATTAATGAAAATGATGTTATTTTAGATATAGGTTCTAATACTGGTATGATGGTTGATGTATTAAGCACTAAGGCTAAATTCGTTTATGGTATTGAAATTAATAAAGAGATGGTGAAAATAGCTAAAGATCAATATAAGAAAAGTAACATTGAGCTTATTTGTGCCGATGCCACTAGATTTGATTATTCTAAACTGAAATCTATTGACTGTATTACATTATCAAATGTCCTTGAACATATTAAATATAGGGAAGAATTTTTAGCTGATATAATTAAAAGTGTTAAGTGGACAAATAATCCAAAAATATTAATACGTGTACCATCTATTGAAAGAGATTGGATAACAATTTACAAAAAAGAATTGGGTATAGATTACAGGCTTGATGATACTCATTATATTGAATTTACAAAAAAACAATTCCAAGGAGAGATGAGGCATTTTAACTTATCAATTGATTTAATTGAATGCAGATTTGGTGAAATTTTTTCTATCTGCTCGGGGTGAGCCTAACATAAGTATGTCTGTATATTATAATAAAATTTCTAATAAACTTATTATCCAAAAGTCTCAAGCTAACGATAGCTATTGGGATTCACATTGGGATAAAATAATTAATGAAAATAAGATAAAAGATGTAGATAATTTTGTTAGAAAAACTACGTCTAAATATCTTGCTCCCGGAAGTAAAATATTAGAGGGAGGATGTGGTATTGGGAATAAAGTATATACCTTAGATAAATATGGTTATGATGCATATGGTGTGGATTATGCTCAATCAACAGTTAATAAAGTTAACGAAATATTGCCAGCCTTAAAGATCTCATATGGGGATGTAAGAAAATTGCAATATGAAAATAACTTTTTTGATGGTTATTGGTCTGTTGGAGTAATTGAACATTTTTGGAATGGCTACAACAAGATTGCGAAAGAAATGTCTCGAGTTATCAAAGCAGGTGGTTTTTTATTTTTAACATTTCCTTCAATATCAAAACTTAGAAAACTTAAAATTTATTTGAACTGTTATGAGTCAAAAAAAGATTTAGAGGAACCAAATGATTTTTATCAGTTTATACTTAATTCTAATTCTGTTGTAGAATCTTTTGAAAAATTTAGATTTATACCTGTTGATAGAGTATATTTTGATGCACTCAAAGGAATTAAAGATGAGATGAAAATATTTAATCCAGTATTTCAAAAAATATATGATTCTAAGTCTTTATACAATAAATGCATAAGGAAAATATTTGAGAATGTTTTTTCTCAAATAACAGGTCATTCATGTTTAATTGTTTTTAAAAAAATTTAATATTTTGCTGATAAAAATATAGAAATAACAAAATGAACTTTATTGTAAAAAAAATTAAAAAGTACATTCCTGAGAAAAATAGATTTAAATTAAAACGTTATCTTTTTGGCTTTATCAATAGCAAAAACTGGTTAGATGTGGGGATAAATAAGTTCAACTCTTCAGACATTAAGCCTATACTATATTTTGGACAAGATATAATTGATGAGCATGGTATTACTTTTGGGGGAAATGTTAAATTACTATGGCTGCAGAATTACTTCGATGTGTCAATAAAACATTGTAACATTATTTATCTCGTCAGCAGTTCATTTCCTGCTGGAGCACATAGATTAGTAATAAGAGCTAAAAGTAGAGGCGTTAAATTTGTATGGAACCAGAATGGTGTTTCTTACCCAGCCAGTGAACCTAAATTATGGAAAACCCGAAATAAAGAGATGAGTTTATTGTTTCATTTAGCTGATTACATTATTTATCAAAGTCATTTTTGTAAAAGTGGGGCTGATAAATATTTAGGTAAAGCTGAAGCTAAATATGAAATAATTTATAATTCAGTTGACACAAAATTCTACAAAGTACTTGAAGTTAGTAGGCATAAAAAACCATTGACTTTACTTTTAGGTGGAAATCAATATAGAAAATACCGTCTTGATGTAGCATTAAGAACTTTGGCAGAAGTTAAAAAGATAATAAAAGATGTAAGACTTGTTGTTACGGGGAAAGTTACCTGGGATGGAGTTGATGAGGATAAATGCTTGGATATTGCAAATAATTTAATAAAGAGACTTAATATAGAAGAAAATGTTGAGTTCCTCGGGAAATTTACACAAAAAGAAGGACCTGCAATATACAACAAAGCGGATATTTTACTTCACACTAAATTCATGGATCCGTGTCCTGGCATAATATTAGAAGCAATGTCATGTGGCTTACCAGTTGTTTATCCAGCAAATGGAGGTTTGCCTGAGTTAGTAGGAGAAAATTGCGGAATAGGTGTATTAACAGAAGAAAATTACGAAAATAAAATTATACCTAATTACATAAAGCTGGCTGAGGGAGTAATAAAAATAGCAGATAACTTAAGAGAATATTCTGAAAATGCACGTAAACATGCTTTTGATAAATTTAATATGAATGATTTTGTTGCAAAGCATAAAGAAATTTTCACCCATATTTTAAAGAATAAAACAAAGTAAAATTAGCTCATTTTAATCTTCAATGAAATAAAAAAATATCTTATAAATTTATAATGAAAACATCAACTCCTAGAACACCATTAATTAGTGTGTTAATGTGTGTTTATAATGCTGAGAAACATGTGAATGATACAATAGTCAGTATTTTAAACCAAACATATATAAATTTTGAATATATTATTATTAATGATTGCTCTACCGATTCTACGTTATCTCTTATTAAAAAAATGTCAGATAGTGATAGTAGGATAAGACTCATTAATAATCCTATGAATGTAGGACTTACAAAATCACTTAATTTTGGGATTTATGAGGCAAAAGGTAAATATATTGCCAGAATGGATGCTGATGACATCGCTGTTTCTGTAAGGTTTGAAGAACAGGTAAAATTTTTAGAATTGAATCACGATATAACGATATGTGGATCATGGTATAAACGATTTGGAGATGAGAATAGAAAATGTAGGCTTTTTTACAAAGATAGTGATATTAAAAGTCGATTTTTATGGGAAACTTGTATTGCCCATCCGTCAGTTATGGTGAGAAGAGATTTTCTGATTAAGAATAATTTTTATTATGATGAATCATTTAAAACATCACAAGATTTTGAGTTGTGGGAGCGTATATTTTCCTCTTCAGACGCTAAATTTGCAAACATAAGAAAATTTTTGTTACTATATAGAGTTCATAATGAAAGTATAACAAAATCTAAAAGCAAAATTTCTCTAGACAATAGAAATAGAATTAGACAACGTCAGTTAGAAAAACTATTTCAAGATAATTATAAAACCGAGTATCTTGACTTGACTGAGTTAACATTTTTAGGGAATATTTTTACATTTGAAGATATTTTGCAGTGTCTTAAGTTTCTTGTTTTAGTTAGAAATGTTAATTTAAGAGTCAAACAATACCCTGTACAAGAATTTAATAGACGAGTAGAAGAAAAAATTTTTAAACTTTTAATTATTAGTATAAAGCTCATATTCAACTCTAAAAGTACCTATCAAGAGAATTTAATTAATTTCTTCTCGGTTCTAAAAAATATATACAATGAAATTATTAAAGAATTAAAGTCAAAAAAAGGTATTATTAAGAAGAATATTTTTTTAGTTAATTTACTGGGGCATTCCTTTAATATTATTTTTAGAAAATTATATCTACATTAAAATATATGAAAATACTTTATGCAATTGATTTATATCACCCATATTATGGGGGAGGTGGTTCTGAATTAACAAAAATTCTTGCTGAGAATTTTTGTTTAAAAGGAAATGACGTTGGAGTAATAACTACATCCCCAAGATCAAAGACGTCCAAAGAGGGTTTCACTATAGAAAAAATTAATGGAATAACTGTTTACAGATATTTTCCTTCTAATTTATATTGGTGTGGAAATTCTGTTGGGCAAAATAAAATTAAAAAATTATTATGGCATTTGAAAGATATGCATAATATTTCTTCCGGAATAATGCTAAATAAGATATTTAATGAGTTTAAACCAGATATTTTGCATTCCCATTGTACTACATCTTTTTCACCCATTATCTGGAAAGTTGCAAAAAAGAAATCAATTCCTATAGTACATACAGCACATGCATACCATTTAATGTGTGTTAACTCAAATTTACTAAAGAAAAAGAAAAGTGTTTGTAATGACACTAATTCATCATGTAAATGTTATAGATGGTGGTATAAAAGACAAATAAAAAATGTAGATATATTTTGCTCTCCAAGTAATTTTTTAATAAATAAATTTTATGAAAATAAATATCTATTTAATAAAACAAAAGTTATTGCAAATGGAATAGATTTATCTGAATTAAATAAAATAAAGGATAAAAATGATTCTGTATTCAAACTTTTGTATATTGGTTCATTGTCAAAAATAAAAGGGATACAAATATTAATTGATAGCTTGCATTACTTAAAACCAAACAGCTATCAACTCCATATTGCTGGGACTGGTGAATTTAAAGATGATATTAAGCAATTAACCAAGAATAATTCAAACATTTTTTTTCATGGATTAGTATCAGGCAAAGAAAAAAAGGAATTATTTTCAATAGTGAATGCTTTGGTTTTACCTTCAATTTGTTTTGAGAATCAACCAATGTCAATTATTGAAGCTTTTTACTATGGGTTGCCCGTAATAGGAAGTAACATAGGAGGAATTAGAGAACTACTTGAAAATATTTCTTATAAATTGTTATTTGAAGTTGGTGATGCTGAAGATTTGGCTGATAAGATGAAATATTTAATTGCAAATCCTGAATACTATAATGAGATCTCAAAGAAAGTAGTGGAAAAAGCAAGAAACTATAATATTTTAGAAAGTATTGCAGAATATGAGAAAACATATGAGCAACTACTTGATTATAGTTGTGAGTAAAAAATAGAATTACTGTGCATGATTGAACAAAATAGAAAGTATGGATTATGAAAATATTGATTACAGGGATGGCTGGTTTTATCGGTTTTCATTTAGCAAAAGTCTTATCAGAGAATGGTAGTACAGTTATTGGAATAGATAATATTAATGACTACTATAATACAGAATACAAACTTGATAGACTTGCTGAACTAGGCTTTTGTAAAAAAGATATTAAAGATAATAAATTAGTTCTTAGTAAATTAAGAGATAATTCAAGCTTTATTAAAATTAGTATGGAAAATTATAATGATTTATTTAAATTATTTTCTGAAATGCAATTTGATTGTGTATGCCATTTAGCAGCACAGGCAGGTGTTAGATATGGTATTAAAAACCCTAAAGCTTATTTAGATAGTAATTTAATTAGTTTTTTTAACCTGATGGAAGCCTGTAGGCATAATCAGATCAAACATTTGATTTTTGCTTCAAGTTCAAGTGTTTATGGATTAAATAAAACTATTCCATTCTCAATACATAGTAATACTGATCACCCGATTAGCCTTTACGCTGCTACAAAAAAAAGCAATGAAATGCTTGCACACAGTTATAGCCATCTTTACGGGATACCTACAACAGGGTTACGTTTTTTTACTGTTTATGGTCCTTGGGGAAGGCCAGATATGGCTATTTATAAATTTGTGTCAGCAATTAAGTCCGGGCATAAAATAGATGTATTCAACTATGGTAAATTAAAACGAGACTTTACATATATTGATGATATTATAAACGGGATAATGGAATTAATTGCTAAACCTCCTACAACAACACCTGATTGGGATGCTGAATGTTCTGACCCTGCTACTTCTTCTGATCCTTTTCGGTTATATAATATTGGCAGAGGAGAGGCTGTGCCGTTATTAGACTTTATAAGTAATATTGAAAATATTATTGGTAGAAAAGCACAATTGAATATGTGCCCTATGCAACCTGGTGATGTTTTAGAAACATGGGCTGATACGAGTAGCCTAAAAGAAGAAATTGGTTATAAACCAAAAGTATCTATTGAAGAGGGGGTCATGAAATATGTTGATTGGTATAATGAATATTATAAAGACTAAAAGTATATATTTATTTTAAATAATATATACATA
>DASCNA010000082.1:0-7668 GCA_036011305.1 Victivallales bacterium | reverse complement strand
AAACAGTTTAATTTCATTTTTTATTATCTGTTTTATTATATTTACTCCACCCTCTCTAGTAATCTTTATCAGACGAGTTGAACAACCTTTAAACTCACTGCCTTGCTCAATCTCTATTAAATAAAAAAGATTTGCAAGTATTGAAAAGTTAACAACAGCATACTTTTTAGGTTCACCAAAGACATTAGTTGTAAATGAGTTATTACTGTTTTTTTCAAACTCATAAAATTTAACACCAATTTCATTTTGAGCTACTTGTAATTGGTTAAGCATATTTATAAAGGCTTCTAGTTTAACCTCCATAAGATCAGGCATACTTTCGATTCCAGATATTTCAATAGACTTCTTTTCTCCATATATACTTGGTTCATTATTATTTACTTTAACTTCCTTATTTCCATCTCCTGCTAAAATCTTATCTTTTATTATTACAAGAGCTTTATTTTTATCCTGCCCTGAAATCTGTCTCTCAAGTCTATATGGTCGAACTTTAAGTTTATTTCTAAAGCCAAACTGCACAGAGCCTGTTTCTATAACAGGAATATCTGATGAATCCTTTGGACTGCTAGTATCAGTTAAATCTACACCATATTTTGAATTATCGCTGTTTACCTCTTTTTCAACAATATTTTTGTCTTTATCATTACATTCATTATCGGTTATTTTATATAATTTTTCGTGGGTGCACATAACGTTGGGGTAGTTGATAGGTAAATTATTGAATGATTTAATTTCATTAATCCAGTTAACTTTATTCTTTTTATCACACCAGAAAGATGCTCGTATTCTGCTTCCAGTAAGATCTACATAAAAATCTTTCAGCTTAATAACTTCTGCATTAATATCTGTATTTTCTTTGTTAGAAATAAAACTTGTAAATACTGAATAAATTTCATTTGATGATATTAACCAACTCAAATGTTCCCTAATACCAATATTATTATATACATTTAAACTCATAGGTTTAAAATATTCTATGTTAACTGTTTCATCATCAAGTTCATTTATTTTGTATATTGATCTAAAAACACCTGGATTCGTGACAAACCTGGTAAGAAAAGAACTGTTCAAAATAAGGGTTCTATATAATTCATATACAGGTAAAACATACACCTGTTCATCTTTATTTAAAATAAAGTAATACTGCTCAAAAAATTGTTTTTGAATCTTGTTTACATTATCCGTATTTTTATCTACTATCTCTGTATATGTTTTAGGTTCCTCTAACCTAAAATTCTTTAATGATAAAGTTTCAATTTGTTCATTTTCAGGGCTAATCAGGCTGTTAGATTTTGATATACATCCTAGCTTCAGCATAGGAATAGAGTTAAAGTTCAAATTGAAATAATGATTCTTTATTTTGTTATCATTTTTACTTAGAAATAGAACACTTATTCGCCATTGTGGAAAATTCTTATACTTAAATATATTGCCTATTGATTTTAGCCAATAACCTTCAGGAATATTTGTTACGCTGATGCTTCGCATGTTTCGCAGTGACTCCCTTCAATTAAATTTAAAATATAATTTTTAACTTCTAAATCAATATTCTTTCTCAAACCTGCTATTCTGTAAATTTCCCACTCTTTAACTATTCCATTCTCAACTTTCAATTTCTTGTATACTGCTAAAATTCTTCTTTTTTGAGAATGAACTACATCTTCAGTTACGACATTAATGAAATTTTTACATTTCTTCAAGTTATTGATTTTTTTCTCTAATATTGATTTTTTATTGATCTTTTTTGATAGTAATGATGTAGTAATTCTAGGGTATGCTTCATTTTTTATAATGTTGTTATATGCAGTTTTTAGCTCATTTAATATTAATAGATCTCTTTCAACCCAATTCACACGATTATTAACATGTCGTTTCCTTTTGCGTATTGGAATATTTTTTTTAAGCCAGTCTTTATCATGTCTGAACAGCCAGGTATATAGTCCTGGTTGAAGCTTTCTGATATTATCCACAGAACATAAATCAACTTTGCTTAATAATAAAATCCATTCATTTCTTTTTGCATTTATTTCATGGCAAGGTTTCACTTTATTAATTTTCTTCTTAAAATAGTATCTACTGATTTTAATACTAAAAAAAAAATTGAAATCAGGGTTAAAATCTTTTTGAAAAAAATTGATTACAAAAATATGTATAAGAGGATGAAATACTTTTCTTTGTTTTCTTAATATAGTTTTCAACCAACAGCTGTCTAAGCTTCTAGATATTGTAAGACTATATTTCTCTAGTATTTTATAACCTGAGTAATAGTTGCTAAAATCTGCATATAGACAATCCCAATTAATTCGGTTTTCTCCTATTAAATACCCCTGTTTAAACAGATATTGTTTATAAATTTTACCAATTGAAGTATAAGAAAAATTAAAGTCAACCTGCCTGTTCAGTATCTGATAAAAATATAAAGCAAATCTAGTATACACTTCAAATATTTTTCTATTATATGACACAGAAAGCATATTTATACACGTTTCATTATTGGCTACCAGGAATTCATGTTTTTGAAGTGGGATATAATTTACATTACTTTGATTCAATGGAATCCTATGCTTTAAACATACTTCCACCACCGGTATCTGAAATAAGCGTCTCCAATAACTTTCACCAATTATATCTAAGTCTTCCAAATAACATTTTGGACAATACCTTAAATAAATAGGATTTTTCACCTTACTGGCAACCAATCCTGATCGAGTATGAATATTGCCACCATATGTGTTTATCATAGAAGGAATCAATTGATTTCTTCTATGATTATCAATAAAAAATGAATATACAGGAAACAGAGTATATTGGTTAATTATAGAATTATATGAATTTCCTATTTTAGAACTCAAGCAGTTTAAATGAGAAGGGAGATCTACTGTTGCTGAAACTGTTTTTATTCCATATAAAGTATTTAATGTTTCTTTCCAACCTGAGCTTAAAATATGATTATGATACCTTGCTATTAAACTATATAGTACTTCATCAGAATATTGTTTTGGAAAGTATCCAATCATACGATTCCTGCAAATTCTCTAGGGTCTTTGACAAGTCCACTTTGAATATAATCATTATAACAGGCATTTTCTTCTAGCAAATAATCAGGTAGAACAACAGGGCTATCTTTTTTTGTAGATTCAATATCTGTACTGATTTTAGGTTTTGCTGTTTTTGTGTTTTTAGACTTTTCTCTCATTTTTTTAAGGTCAATATTGCTTGCCAACACTTGAAGGTCTGAAATTGCATTGTCAATATTTAAAGGCTTAATGTCATCGTATTGCCTTATTAAATCAGGATTACCGCTACGAAGAGCATTTAAAAAATCATCCATTGGTTTAAAGTATTTTTTAGCAGTTTTATCTATAATATTCAGGTCTAAATATTCTTTTTTTGATGCTAGGGCAAACAACTGTGATAGTAATAAAAGTTTTACCACTAAATCTGTAATACCTTGAGTATGATGATAAATCAAATTGGAAAGTTCTTTGGAATAATTAATTGGTTTTATGAACCATTGATAGTATAGCATTTGCTCTATAAAATCCTGCCACATTTCTCCTATTTCAAATCTATCCCATAAGATTGACCCTATCCCACTACTTCTACGAGCCTGCCGAAAATTATGATTAATGATACCCATTGCTTTTGGTGTACCCACTAAAACTATTGGAATTCCAATACTATTTTCAAGATCAACAAAAAAATTTAACATTTCATCTTTTCCTCCTGATCCTTTAACACTTAAATTCTGTATTTCGTCAATAACTAATAATCCGACCCCATGAATCATACAAATTTGAGCAACTTTTACTTTTAGGGGATCTGTAGCAATGTTATTATAATTTTTACCTCCAAGTATTGTGCTATAATTAGTTCCTAGAGCATTATCTAAAGCAACTAAGATTTTAATACATAGTTGTTTTGTACTTTTGCTTGGGCATTCAACATGAAGATAAACTACTTGGTATAAATTGTATTTTTCATGAAAAATCACTTGTTCATACCCTGAAAGAATTTTTGCAAGTGTATAGCTTTTACCAATTCCTGAAATTCCAATTAACGATAGACACCTTGCCGTTTTTGCGATTGTTTGATATTTTCGGGCCTTAAAATCATTATTTTTAAATCGCACAATTCCGTTATTTATATCTTTTGTAAATTCAGCATTTAAGGGATTTCTTCCTACATATCCTCGCCTAATTAAAACAGATATTTTATATTGCAGATCAAAGTGATGATTCAAAGGCAAAAATACATCCAAAATTTTCTGTATATTGTGTATTCTAATATGGTAAGGTTGAGTTAATTCTTCATTTGAAATTACAAAAGAATCATCAAGTAATTCATATACTTCTGATTCATCCCAAATCTTTGGAAGAGCTTCTATGAAAGGATTACCTGTATAATCTGTAATATCTTGTTTTGAGTAAACAGCTTTAACAAAATAGCTCATCTTTTTTTATTTTTCCGATATTTTGAAACTATGTCAGGTTCATCATTAATAGTGTTATCTTTATTGTGAGCAGTGAGCTCTTCTTCTTTTTTTTGATTCGGTCTTTTTCTACTATTATCTATAATTGATAAATTATCGTAATTGTAAAATCTTTCATCACTTCTATTTTTATTTATACTTTTAACTTTTTGGGCTTTGCTAGTTTTAAATGGAATTGTATGTGACTCAGTTAATTGGGTTTCTTTTTTAAGAATATTTTCAATATATTGATGTTTATTTATGGTATTTGAAATACTCCCATTTTCAAATTCACTTCTTTTTTTATTTTTTTTATCTATATGCATTTTTAATTCATAAAAACTTATGTTTTTATAACCTCGACTTATCTCAGATATATAAAATTTAACTATTTTGTTGTTAGAATTTTTATAGTATATAAAATTGACTGTTCTAGGATCATATGAAATATCTATTTTCCATGTTTTACTTCTAGCCTGCATTAACCAGATATCATAATTTGTATCCTCTGATAGGTAATAACAGTTCTTAAATAAAACTCCCTTTGATGTAACTTGAGCTTTATCTTTTGGTAATAAAGAAAAAGTTATTTTATCTCTAGGAAACTCTTTAAGTTTTCCAGATCTATTCTTTATTCCCCAGCGCCATAACTTTATTGGAATTGGTTGAACTGTATCTCTTATCATATCAGAATCCATATCATAACCAGTAATATAGTGATTTGTGTTATAGTCAATAATTTCTATTATTAATATTTTTATAAAAGCATCAATACAAATTATTGCATCAAGACGATAATCTTTTGATCCTCTTGTTTTGTGATCTTTATGCATATATCCTGGTATATGAGCTTTTAGTTTTTCCTGAATTGTTTTAAATAGTCTTTCTACTATTCCCTTTAAATCAGCTCTATATGGTGGAGTATTTTCTATACGAACTCCAAAATCATTAATAAGGTTTTCAATATTATATCCCTCTAACTCTCCTCTATCTGCTAGAAAAGCATCGGGTAAATACTTGCATGGCCATATATTATCGTCATAATTATTTTTTAATCCATACTCAATTAATAACTCATCTTTGTTTTTTGTACAATTTTCAATTGTTAATAATGCACATAGCCAAGAAGCTGGTTCTAAACCAACATAAAAACCCACAATCATTCGGCTAAATACATCAATAGCAAAATATAGAGTGGGCTTTCCTATAATTTTCGTTCTATCTTTTGAAGACACAAGGCTAAAATCAGCAATTGTTGCATCTATTTGATAATATTCCCCAGGTGCTTTAACTTCAGAGTTTGTTGTATGTTTTATTGGTCTATGTTTTTTATTATATTTTATTATGCCATCTCTTTTGATAATTTTTTGATCAGGTTTAAATAATTTATTATACCAATATTTATATTGCGAAAAAGTAGGTCTCTCTTTTCTAACTATCCATTTTCCTGTATTGCTATTTTTATCAGAAAAATAATGCTTAATCATAAATTCATAACTTGTTATAAAAGATATTCTATTTCTTTTTTCATAATATTTTTTTGATGATTTAATAATTACATTTTTTAATTCATCGGTTATATTTATACCTTCATCCTTAAAAATATTGTCTTTTCTTGGCCTTCCTCTTTTTTTTTCAATTTTTCTGTCTTTTACAGATCCACAATTTTTATAATCAGGTAGTAAAGAATTTTTACCTTTACCTCTCTGCCAATACTTTCTTAAATATTTATATAAAGTTGGTAAATTTGTTGTTTTTGACTCAAGAGTTTCATTTACTATAATTATTCTATTCTTCTTATAATATACTTCAGGTTCAGATGAAACTATTTTTGAAATAATATCCCACGCTCTATCTCTGATATGTATATCTTTAGCAGAAAGGTTATCTGGTAATAATGTAAATGGATCATCAACTTGAATAATTTCGTCAGAAATTAATCTATCATAATAATCTGAAAATTTTAATATCTCAGGCCAGGCAGTATTGTTATTAATATCTATTACCGATATCAAATTTAACTCAATATTAAACCAAAGAACTCTCTCTTTTCTCTCAAACTCATAATATTTATATACAGAATTAAGCAGCAGCATAAATTTTTAAATACTCATTTATTGATTTTACAGTTATAAGGCTATTAGGTATTATTTTAAACCAAGGCATATTCAATGGAAGAATAATTATTTTATTTGCAATTAAATGCCATATTATTGTCATTACAAACTCAGATTTGATATCTATTTTATTCGAAATAATATTAGATATATGATTAATTGAAAAATTTGAATGAATGCCTAAATAATGACTAAATAAATCAATAATCTGAATACAGTTTTCTTTTTTCATTTCAATTGTTTGGTCTACATTTTTTAAATTATGTATTTGTTTAATATTTTTTGCTACTATTTTTGGTATTTGTTTTTCAGTAACAACACCCCAGTCAACTCCCTTTAGCTTCCAATATACTTTTTCAATATGAAATTTTTCATTAACTCTTTCATCAGCAAGTTGTCCAGAGGGTTTAACTGTTCTGATTTTGTAATAAAATTCTCCAGCACTATTACAGCACTTAATTTTGAAATCAGATGTCATTACAATTGGAACTTTAGAGTAAGTATCTGTAGGATGTTTTATATTTAATTGATCAGCTATTTGGAGAGTAATAGATCTATCCAATGGAAACTGTTCATTAATATCAACTATATCATCTGCCCATTCCAATAAATAAAAGTAATCTCTTTCATATTTAGAAAGTAGATGATGTATTCTATTTGTTTTCCATCCCTTGATCCTTACAACTACACCTAGAGAAGGAACATCATGGATAGTAAGCCAAGGTTTATAACTAAATCCAGTCCCAAGTCCTCTTTTTTCTGATAAGAACTTTGTGTATTTATTTTCATCAAATGTATATTTTCGCTTGGCCATATAATATATATACTGCAACAAAGAAACAATTCAATATTATTAAGCGACTTTATTATGTTTTTTTAATAACTTTATTATTTTATTAATAACTCTTTATCTTTTTAAACAACTTTATTATCTTTCTACATCAGGAGTATATCAAAATATAATTAATTGCATCCGTCCTCATGACAGGTTAATTATTCCTTTTCTGGGGCATTGTGCGGTACTAAGATATATGAAGCCTGCAGCCACCACTATATGTATAGATGCTTCAGCACAAATAA
>DASCNA010000081.1:0-1650 GCA_036011305.1 Victivallales bacterium | reverse complement strand
AGATATTGTTTACGCGTGTCTGATATCTGTTATGCGTTTTTTGAAGTTCTAGCATGGCATCATTGCATATAAATTCACAAGAAAAATTAACATTTGAAATATTTTTCTTGGCTTCAGCAAGTGCATATTTACTCATATCTATGCCAATATATTTTATTATGTTAACCTTTGGAAATATTTTGGAAGGATAGTATGCATCACCACATCCAATTTCCACAACGGTAAGATCCTCATCCTCTACATTTGTAAAAAAATTGTAAAATGAAGAAAAAATTTCATCATGACACATATAGTTATTTTTTATAATGGATTTATATATATGCCATTGTTTAAAAAATTTTTGTATTTCGACTTTATTCATATTTTAGTTTCATAAATAAATAATAAGTTATCTAAAAGTAGAGAATATTAGATGAGAAATCTGTATAAAACAAATATGTAAAATTTTAATTTCTTTTTCTTTTAACAAGAAGAACTGTATCTTTCAAATCCTCTATGTTCTTAGCAGACTCCCATCTATCTTCAAATATAGGATCCTGTACTACCTGAGCTATAGCAGACAGTGCCCGTAAATGAAAATTTCTTTCATCTTTTGTGCCCATAAGAACAAAAACAGTTTTTATACAGTTTGATGTATCGCTAAATCTTATCCCTTCTTTGCATCTGGCAAGTAAAATTACAAACTTATTAGTACCTTCGATTATTATATGAGGAATCGCCAGATTACGTGAGATGACAGTAGATCCTTCATTTTCTCTTTCCATTAATTTCTCATAGATAAAAGAATCACTTAAATCAAGTTTAGTTGAAAGTTCCCGACTGGCCAACTCTAAGAATTCTTCTAATTTAACAGATCGTTTAATATCCAGAACAATACTTTTCTCTATCAGCTCATCAAATCTGTCACTAACTATCTCATCACGTTCTTTAATAATATCTCTGAGCTCACTTTCAAGGTATCTTGTTGTTAGTTCTTTATTTGTAATACGTTCAATAAGATGAAGTAATGCAAATTCTTTATCAGCTCTTATTCTTCCGTAAAAGAAGTACACCAGCAAAGAACCGATAATAAGAATTACGCAGATCAGCAGTGCTGTGGTCCCCATCTGAAAAATCAGAAACATAGAACCTATGATACCTATAATCTGAACCCATGGATATAAAGGTGATTTAAATTTAGGCCTGTAATTCTGCAGTTTACTTTCACGCATGATGATAACGCATAAACATGAAAAAATAAATGTTAAAATCAGGACAGTGGAAGCTGTTTTAATAAGAAGTTTTAATTTAAAAAAAAGTGACAATGCTATAAAAATTGTAGTAATAATCAAAGCAATATACGGTGTTTTAAATTTATTGCTGATTTTCATCAGAAATTTAGGCATTAATTTATCGCGTCCCAAAGCAAGCGGATATCTTGAAGAAGCCATAATGCCGGCATTTGCTGTTGATATAAAAGCTAATATCGCAGCGATACTCAAAATAATTTTCCCAGGGGTTCCCCAGAAAATTGATGCTCCCAGTGAAATTGGAGTCAATGAATTATTCAATGCAGTTTTATTCAAAATACCTGAAGTGACAAATACTACCAATACATAAAAAGTCGTAACAACAATAAAAGCAAAGATCATCCCCAGCGGGACAGTTTTA
>DASCNA010000080.1:0-10545 GCA_036011305.1 Victivallales bacterium | reverse complement strand
AGTAACACTGTTTCTTACCCCCCCTATATTTCTTATAATGGAAAATTTTCAGGAGAAGGTGTTAGATAAATTCGAGCTGACCAGGTCCGAAAGCGCAAGGAAACAGCTGAAATTAGAAAAGGAAAAATGATGAGAAAATTTATTTTATTAATATCAGTTTTATGGTTTTCTTTAAGCTGCTTTTCAACTTCAAACGCAGTTAAAGTCAACTCTGCTTCTAAATTGGTTGCTTTAATGTTTTTTAATAATAACATAAAGCAGAATGTTCATCAGACAATGATTAATATGATAGACAACTCTTACATTGTTTCTTCTTCTGCAGAAGCTCAGAAAAAAACAAAAATTACGATGAGAATTAAAAAACTGATGAAAGCTATTATGCTGAATTATCCTTGGGATGAAATGAAGGCTGAATATGCAGAGATCTATGCGAAATCATTTACCTTAGATGAACTAAACGGTTTAATAAAATTTTATCAATCGCCTGCCGGGCAGAAATTTTTAAGTAGGAAACCTAAATTAACACGTGAATTATTGAAAAATATACATTCTGTAATAAAGAAAAATTATTTAAAAAATAAAAATACTACTGAATTAAAAAAAATTGACCCGGACAAAATGAATATAAAACAGGCTATGAAATGGCTTGTTGATTATGAAAGTACAAAAATTTCAGTAAAGAAAAACGAACAAAAAACTGAAATTATACTGGAAATAATTATGGATGTTTTGATGCATGAATTTACCTGCCCATCCTTAAATGTTCTTCTAAATGATATTTATTCAGCCAATTTTAGTTATAATGAACTTAATGCTTTATTAGATTTTTATTCATCTCCGTTAGGTATGAAGTTTTTAAATAAACATGTACTTCTTGGAAAGGAAACTCGGAAAATATGTTTAAACTTGCAGAAAAGAGAAATTAAAAATATAGATATTCAATTTAAAAATGAACTGAAATAATTTTTGCTATACAGAATCTATTTATAATATTATAATTCTTTTTTTATTGAATCTTAAGGTTAAAATATGAAATTGTTTATAAAGCAAGTAATATATAAATTAATTTTTGTGTTACTGATTTTTCTCTTTTTATGTCCCCAATTATTAGAAGCAAAGAAATATAAGGGAACTGTTGTGCCTTTAATAAAAGGCAGTATAAAAGGGGGCAAAGGTTTTGTTTTTTATGGAATACTTAAGTATGCTGCACGTCCTGGTAAACTCACTGAACCATCGATACTTGATAGAAATGGTAATGTGATAAAACAAGGTACTGTTCTTTTACAATTAAGTACTGCATACTGGAAAGACAGAG
Source organism: Victivallales bacterium (assembly GCA_036011305.1). Lineage (GTDB taxonomy): Bacteria > Verrucomicrobiota > Lentisphaeria > Victivallales > GWF2-38-69 > DASCNA01. The sequence continues at coordinate 9,230 of DASCNA010000080.1, read as the reverse complement.
TCGAAAGTGCTAAAAGCGCTATGCGTGCAGCAGAAGCAAATCTTTTAACTGATACAGAAAACTATAAACGGATGTATTTTTTAATGAATAATAAATCCGTAAGTGTTGCTGATTTTCAAAATGCCAGATCAGCTTATTATAATTCTCTAGCTGAAGTAAATGAAGCTAAGTATGCCTTAGAAGAAAGTAAATTAATACTTTCTTCATGCGCTACTATTGCTGCATTTGAAGGTATAGTTGTAAAAGTTCTGGCTTTTGGAACTTACCTTTCGGGTGAACCTCCGGCAATAACTGTAGCCCAGTTGAATCCGGTAGGGATTAAAGTAATGATGTCTGATGAAGAAATAGCCAGACTGACAATTAATACTCCAGTTTCAATTTCCCGCAAGAACGGAACAACAGATCAGGGAATTTATTATGGTTTGAACAAGCGTATTGAAGGAGGAATTATTTTTTATACTAAAAACAGCCAGAGATTTGAAAAAAATATAATAGGAAAATACAAAAATGCTCCTGTAGTAAAAAATATTCATTCAGTAGTAAGATTTTTTGTTGGTCATAAACCAAGTATTCTCGCAGTTAATAATGAGTGCATTTTTCAAGATAGAAAAGGGTATTTTGTATGGAAAGCAGTGAATGAAAAAACTTTACAACCCGATAGGGGAATAAGTCCATCGTTTATTGTCGAAAAGGTTTATGCCGAACCGGACAATATGCAGCGTATGTACGGAGGACTAAATATGGTTAGAGCACTTAAGCCATCTGATTGTTTAAAGAAAAATGATTTGGTACTTAAACATAATCCAAAAGGGCTTAAATCAGGTGACAGAGTTATTTTCCCTCAGGAAAGATATATATTTATGCTTGGTGATGAGGTGGAAGTTGATATTAAATTGTAAAATTTTCACTACTGATTAGGAATTAATATGAAAATATACCTATTTTTAAAAACTTTAATAATCATTTTGCTAATATCAGGTTACAGCCTGTCTGCTTCTAAAACTTATACAGGAAAAGTGGTCTCTCCTATTACATTCATACAGTACTCCGGTACTGATGCAGCAAATTCTGGTTTAGTAGATTATGTAGCCAGGGTGGGTGAAATTGTTTATCCTCCTATTTATGATATGAAGGGGAATGTGCTTAAGGCAGGTTCTGTTATTTTAACGTTAAAGAAAAAATATTTTGAAGATAAAGTAAAATCAGCCGAAGATGCTGTATTATCTTCAAAGGCTGATATGTTGACACAGAAGGAAAATTATATCAGATTTAAAAATCTATCAGCATGGACTGTTGCCAGTAAAAGAAAATTTCAGGCAGTTAGAGCTGGATATCTTGATTCTGTTGCAGTATATGAGGAAAATATGTTGCAGCTTGACAAGGCAAGGATAATTCTAAAAGGATGTACAATAATTGCACCCTTTGAAGGTGTCATAGATGAAGTTTATTTCCTTAACGGTTTGTCAGGATATAATCCCAGGGTTTTTAAAATATCTCAACTGAATCCAATTGGAATTAAAGTAAAAATGCCGAGAATAGAAGCTAATAGAATTAAACAGTACACACCGGTTAAAATTTATCCTGTAGGAAGTACTATTCCACATGGAGTCTTTTACGGATATTCTATTCTTGAGGATGACGGCATTACATTTTTGACAGAAAATGAAACAAAATTTATGGCGAATAAAGATATTCGAGAGGGCAATAAACCCGAGGTCCGCATTAATTTTCCTGTGATTAAGTTTTACACTGATGAATTGAAAGGTGGAACTTTAGCTGTACCATTGGAAACTATCCTTAAAGATGAAAAAGGAGAATATGTCTGGAAAGCTGGCAATGAAAAAACGATGCAGCCTGGGAAAGGAATGAAACTCTCTTTTTCTATCGAAAAAACTTATGTTGTTACAGATAATCTGGAAAGATACTGGGGTGGTATAACTAAAATTGTAGCTTTAAAAGATGCGGGAAATCTTAAGGAAAATGATATTGTATTGAAAGATTCTTTTAATAAATATAATAAACTGAAAGATGGAGAAACTGTATATATTGGACAGCTTCGGTATATATTTATGCCCGGTGAAAAAATAAAAGTAGAAATAGGTGAGTAATTATTCCGGCTTCACTTGATAAAATTAGTAACAGATGAACTCTGAAAATGTGTAAGGATAAACTATGAAGAATAATATAGAAACCTGCAGCTGTAATGTAATTCATCAGGATATTGTAGAGAAGGTATCAAAAAATATGGTTCCTGATGAAAAACTTCTGGCAATTTCAGAATTATATAAAGTGCTTGGTGATTTTGCGCGAATCAAGATAGTTAATGCTCTTATGGAATCTGAAATGTGTGTCTGCGATTTAACTACAGTATTAAATATGACTCAGTCGGCTGTTTCTCACCAACTTAGAGTGTTAAAAATGATGAATCTTGTAAAATTCAGAAGAAAAGGCAAAATTGTTTATTATAGCCTTTATGATAAAAATGTAAAAAAAACTTTTAAAGTAGGGCTTGAGTATATCAGCAGTTAGAAAGGTGATACTTGTAAATCTTTAAGTATTGCTGATTTAACCAATCACATATGTGATTTCAGAACTTTCCGTTGAAATAAAATATATTAAAATTAATTTTTCTTTATTTGCAATCTTTACATATGAACATATATTCATATGTATATATTAAAAACATAAAGAGGAAATCACCATGGATAACAGTATGGCAAGATATAAATTTGAGATTCATAATTTAGCCTGCGCTGACTGTGCTGCTAAAATAGAAAAAAAAATCAGATTGCTTGAAGGAATTGTTGAGTGTACAATCAATATAATAAGTAAAAAACTTGAGTGTGTTATTTCTGATAACTGTTCAATATTGAATATAGAGTCACAAATGGCAAAAGAGATAAAAAAAATAGAACCTGACGCACTTCTTGTAAACAAAAATATTAATACTTCAAATAAACATAAATTTATTCTTCAGGGATTAGCATGTGCAGACTGTGCCGCTAAGATAGAAAACAAAATTAAAAAATCAGATTTCGCTGATAATGCTGTGATTAATTTTGTCAGCAAGATTTTGACCGTTGATTTTGTGGAAGGCGCAGATATAAAAGAATCAAAAAATAGAATTAATGAGTATGTCAAATCAATAGAACCTGATGTCGAAGTTATTGAAAGTAATTCTTCAGTTGCTAATTCTGCTTACCAGGAAAAAAAATGTAATAGCAAATTATATTTTCTTATTGGTTGCAGTGCTGTTTTCGCTGCCGCACTAGTCATACCTATGCCACAGTTTGTTACAATACCTGTTTATTTATGTTTATATGTTTTAGCTGGATTTTCAGTAATTCGAAATTCATATAAAAAGATTTTATCAGGCAGCCTGTTTGATGAAAATTTTTTAATGACTTTAGCTACAATAGGAGCTATCTGCATTCAGCAATATCCAGAAGCAGTAGCTGTAATGCTTTTATTTAAAATTGGAATGTATTTTCAGGAAAAAGCTGTTAACAATTCAAGAAGATCTATTACAGCATTGATGGATCTCAAGCCGACTTTTGCCAATTTAAAAACTGAAATAGGTATAGAAAAGGTAGATCCGGAAAATGTTAAAGTTGGAGATACAATTATTGTTAAACCCGGAGAGAAAATACCTTTAGACGGTGTAGTAATAGAAGGTAAATCTTCTGTAGATACAAAAGCTATTACAGGAGAACCTGTTCCACGGGAAGTTACTTCTGGAGATTCAGTTTACAGTGGTTTTATTAATGAAAATGCTTTATTAAGCATCAGAGTAGAAAAAATATTTTCAGAATCTACTGTTTCCAGAATTTTAGAACTTGTGGAAAATGCTGCAAATAAAAAATCAAATGCTGAAAATCTAATTACTAAATTTGCCAGGGTCTATACACCGATAATTGTTGTTATTGCTGCTTTTATTGCCTTTGGTGTTCCGTTTTTATTTGGAGCCTCTTATATTGAATGGATATCCAGAGCAATGATTTTTCTTGTTGTTTCGTGCCCATGTGCATTAGTAATATCAGTACCTCTGAGTTTTTTTGCAGGAATAGGGTCTGCATCTAAGAATGGAATCCTCATAAAAGGCAGTAACTATCTTGAAGCTCTTAATGGTGTTAAAACTGTAGTTTTTGATAAAACAGGAACATTAACTAAAGGTGTATTTAATGTTACAAAAATCATTCCTGCACAAAATTACAGTATTGATGAATTAATAAAATATGCAGCTATTGGTGAACAGTTTTCCAACCATCCAATTGCTCAGTCAATTAGAGAATATTCAAACAGTAATATAGATCAGGAATTAGCTGAAAACTATACTGAATATGCAGGACGAGGTGTAAGCATTAATTATAAAGATGACTATATATTATGTGGGAATGAGAAATTTATGCTGGAAAATAATATTTCTGTTTCTTCAGATCCTGAAATAGGAACAATGGTTCATGTAGCCGTTAATAATATATATATAGGTCATATAATAATTTCTGATGAATTGAAAAATGATTCTAAGCTGGCAATTGAAGAGTTAAAGAGGGTAGGTATTACTAAAACAGTAATTCTTTCCGGTGATAGTAAAACTGTTGCAGGAAATACAGCTAAAGAACTCAAAATAGATGAAGTTCATGCAGAACTTCTGCCTGACAATAAAGTCGAGCAGATTGAAGCTTTGGAAGACAGTCAGAATGGTAAAATAATGTTTGTGGGGGATGGAATAAATGATGCTCCTGTTATTACTAGAGCAGACATTGGTGTCGCTATGGGTAGTTTAGGATCTGATGCTGCAATTGAGTCAGCTGATATCGTTTTGATGAATGACGAGCCGTCAAAATTATCAACAGCAATTAAAATTGCTAAACGAACAAGAATGATTGTTAATGAAAATATTACTTTTGCTTTAGCTGTTAAAGTGGCTATTCTTGTTTTAGCAATAGTTGGTACAGCCACAATGTGGGAAGCTGTTTTTGCTGATGTTGGAGTTGCTATTCTTGCTATTTTGAACGCTGTAAGAGTGTAGAGTTCTTATTTATAAAAGATACTAATTAGTGTCTGTTCGAGAACTTTTTTTTATTAAATAGCTAATTTATTGATCCGTTGATTTATAAACTTCATTTTCAAATCAACGGATTATTTTTTTCTTAAACTTAAGCTCTATCGCTTCATAGAAATAGTAATAATATTTGATTTTAGAAACTATGTAAGTTATGCTTGAAATGAACATCAAGTTCTAGTGTAAACTTCGTAAATAATTGAGACTAATGAAAAATAAATTAAATTTTAGAAAATTACTTTTTGAATATAAATGGAAGATAACGATAATCTTAATTCTTGTTATTATATTTGCAGGTTTTGAAGCAGTTGTACCATATAGTTTTTCATTTATTATTGATAATGCGTTACTAGCTAAAAATATGGAATTATTGATAATAATTTTAGCTGTATTAGCTATAGGTGCTGTTATTACTGCTGTGTCACAGGTTTATAGAGATTATATTTATCTTGATTTTTGTTCAAATATCTTAAGCAAAATAAGACATAAAACTTTCAAGCATTTGCAAAATCTTTCGATGGATTTTTATGTAAAAAACCAACCTGGAGATATTATTGCAAGGTTTTCAACTGATTTAACTTCATTTGAGCAGGCTCTTGTTTTTATGCCTAACTATTTTCTTGTTCCATTTTTGAATATTATAATCAATACTCTTCTACTTTTTGTAATAGATATTAAACTTGCATTGATATCTTTACTTATTTTTCCTGCTTCCCTATTAGGTCCATATATTCTTACTCCAAGAGCTTCTAAAGCAGGTAATATAAGAAAAAAAACTGAAGCTAATACTCTTTCAGATGTGCAGACAAGTGTCACGTCACAATCTGTTATTAAAGCCCTTAATCTACAGGGGCTTGAAATTGATTATTTTAATAAAACTAATCAACGATTTAATAAAACAATGTTCAAGGCTTTGTTTTTAAGTTCCCTTGTTGACAGAGCTGGTATAGCCGCAGTTTTGATCCTTCAAATAATAGTTTTGGCTGTAGGATGTTTTATGACTTTTTATGGAACTCTACCAGTTGGTCAACTTGTTGCATTTCAAGGGTTATTTATGGGATTAAGTTATTCTATTATAAGTGCAAGTGCATTTGTCCCAATGATAATCCAGGGTAAAGTCAGTATCCAGAGAGTAAACTCCTTATTAGAAGAAGAACCAAAAGTTATGGACAATCCTGCTGCGGAAATATTACCTGTTTTTAAAAATGACATAAAATTTAATAATGTTACTTTTGGTTATACCGATAATATTAATAATCTTGAAAATGTTTCATTTTCTATTAAAAAGAATTCATCAGTAGCATTTGTTGGACCAAGTGGTTGTGGTAAGAGCACTATTCTTAATCTTATTATGCGTTTTTATGATCCACAAAAAGGTATAGTAGCTATTGATGGACATGATGTTAAAAAAGTTACACAGCACTCTCTGCGAGAAAAACTGGGTATTGTACTACAGGAAAATATATTATTCAATATTCCAATAATGCATAATTTGCTTATTGCTAATCAGAATGCTTCTAAAGAAGATGTATATGATGCTGCAAGGCAGGCAGAGATTCATGATTTTATTATGTCATTGCCAAATAAATACAATACGCTGGCTGGCGAAAGAGGAAGTCAATTATCTGGTGGACAAAGACAAAGATTAGCTATTGCCAGATCTCTGCTTAGAGGAGGAGATATACTTATTTTGGATGAAGCTACTTCAGCTCTTGATCCAGTAAGTGAAGCAGCAATAAATAAAACTCTCGAAAAAATAGTGCAAACCGGGAAAACAATAATATCTGTTACACATAGACTATCTTCTGCTGTTAATATGGACAAAATATTTGTAATGGAGAATGGGAAAATAATTGAACAAGGCTCACATAAAGAACTTCTTGTTCTAAAGAGAAAATACAAAGAGATGTGGAATAAGCAGAACAACTGAAATAATTGATCAATTAAAAATATAAAATGTGTAATTTCAGGATCATTATTCAAATATGGTAGCTATTACATGTACTCAATTCTGAAATTATTTAAAGGAGTGGCGACATTAGGCGAGCCACAGAATTTCTGAATTTAGAAAGAGTACTGATCATTTCATATTTTTCAGCTGTCATTTTGCTGCAATCTTTTAAATCATCATTAAAATCTTTTTCAATTCTCATCGAAATTTTCTTATTATAAAAAATCATCATTAATTCATAATTTATTGTAAAACTGCGGATATCGAAATTTGCAGTTCCAATGGAACATATCTCTGAATCTATTACTATTACTTTAGAGTGCAGAAAACATTTGTTGTAGTGATAAATTTTAATTCCAGCTTCAATTAATTCTTTAAAATAAGTAAAAGCCGCCCAATAGGGGACTTTATTATCAGGAATACCGGTAATCATTATTTTAACATCTACTCCTGAAAGAGAAACTGTTTTTAAAGAATCCAGCAATCCTTCATCCGGAACAAAATACGGTGTCTGTATGAATATATTTTTTTTAGCTGAACATATCATTGTAAAGTACATCTGCTTAACAGCATCCCATTTACTGTCTGGCCCTGATACTGTGGTCTGCATTGCAACAGTGCCAGTATTTTTCTCTACTTCTGGAAAGTATTTTTTTACATATAGTTTTTCATGAGTGGTATTTTCCCATTCGAGAGTAAATACTGCCTGTAGGGTTTTTACACCGTTACCAACTATTCTAACATGTGTGTCCCGCCAATTATCATACCCAAAATCACCGCTGATATATTCCTTTCCCATATTCATTCCGCCTGCATACCCTGTTAAACAGTCAATAACAACGATTTTACGATGATTTCTATGGTTGATAGTGTGTAAAGTAAAAATAGAATTAAAATCGAAGTAACGGTAAATTTCGACTCCGGCATCTCTTAACTCTCTTTTGTACTTTTTTGAAAGACTTATACTTCCCAATGCATCAACCAGTATTCTTATGTTAATGCCAGCCTTTGCTTTTCTTATTAATATATCTTTGATTTGATGAGTTAATTCATCATCTCTCCATATATAATATGCCATATGAATAAAACTTTTTGAATTTTCGAGATCAGCTTTCAGTAGTGTGAATTTTTCCTGCCCATCCTGTATGACTTTTACATTGTTGTTAGAAGTCAGAAGAGAAAAAGAGTTGCTTTCCAAAAGGTTTATTAATTTACTTTTGTAAAACAAGGTATCTTCTTTAACAATTTTTGATTTTATATTTTTATGATTTGTAACTGAGTGATTTAAGATTTCTGAAAATTTATCAAGTATATTTTTATCAATTTTTTTTCTTTTTCGACCTATTATTCGGTGATTCTTGCCAAAAACTATATAGAAAAGAATTCCTAAAACCGGGATTGTTACAAAAACGAAAAGCCAGGCAAAAGTAGAAGAAGGTTTTCTGTTATCAAAGATCAGAAAAATCGCAGAAGCCACAATATATAAATAATATAAGCAGATTAAAATATCTATAAAAAATTCCATGGGATTAATCTTCTGGGTTCATGATACATGTTATAAATAAAAAATTAATGTAATAAGAATAATAAAACAAATTATATCATATTGTCGAATTGATCATTAGCCTGCAGCTATGAAGAAGTTTGTTTTCCAGGTTTATTTTTAATAAGAGTAGTTAAATATATAAATATAATCAGTATTATTGCAATATAATCTATATATAACCAGGCAGTTCTGGTTATAAAAAACAGAAAAAAAGGATTGAATATAATTGCCAGAATTATTAATGTAACACTCCTGATACACCTCTTTTTTTCTTTAGTGAAAATATAAAAACCAGAAAGAATGAATATTGCACACATTATGCATTTCATAACAAACATGTAGGCTCCTAAATTTATAAAAAGAGCTCCTAATATAAGTAAAAAATTGATTATAAGGCCGATGTAAAATATGAGACCGAATATACCTGTGAAAATATCTTTTCGTGCAGAAAAGACTGTTTTACATTGTGTACATTCAAAGTCGCTATCGCTGTATTTATCATTAATTACAAATGTATGTCCACAGTTTGGGCATGTAATTTTCATATGTAACTCCAAAACTATTTATTATTGATGCTTTAAATTTATTAGTAATTGACTATTATATTAATTATAGAGGGAAAGCGATAAAATGCTAAAGTTTATATTTATTTTTGACTACACTTTAAT
>DASCNA010000079.1:0-14735 GCA_036011305.1 Victivallales bacterium | reverse complement strand
GATATCAGTATAAATATAAAGAGTATTACAATTTCTTTATCAAACAAAATTCCTGATGATTTGTGATTGTATTCAGAGGTACTATTTTCCATCCTTTGTCTCCCTTAATGATTTGAGACGTATTACCGCTATTAAATTTTCTAATCTAAAATGAAAAATTAACCAATGGCATGAATGGTATCCATGAGTTTTCAATTACATTGATCAAGCCGAACTGTATTCCATGGCCTGAACTCGCATGATTAATAATGCCTATTTGAACGCCGTTAAGTTTTTTATTTACATTGTTGATTGCAGCCATTTGAACGCCGTTTAAATCATTGTTGATATTATTAACAAGCGCCATTTGAAAACCGCTGAATGAATTATTGACATTATTGGCAAGAACTCCCAATTGACAAATACTTGCGTTATTATTTACATTATTCATTATGCCAAACTGTACTGCGTCAGAATCTCTGTTTACATTGTTGAAAGCACCAAACTGCACTCCGGTAACAGAATCGTCTGTGTTATTAACAAATGCTAAGTCAAGACCTTCTACATTCCTGCTGTTGTTTGCAATCGGAGACATTTGAACTCCGTAAATATAATTTGTATTACAGGTAATTAATCCTAAATTCAGTCCATAAACGTTTACAGTACTATTTGTAACAGGAATTCCAAAATTTATTCCATAGACATTTTCCATTTCACCCTGTGACCACGGAACGTCAGGATAAAACACATACCATGATGAATTTGAATTGGTTGTTATTTCTGCTGCTGAAAGGTTCACCAAACTAAATAAACATCCAACAAATAAAACTGCTAATAATAACTTTTTCATTATATCTATCTCCCCCATAAAGTGATAAGCATTAATTTATATAGTTTTTTAAAATATTCAATACTAATAATATTGTTTAAAATCAACTCAAAAGCTTTTGAATGAGCTAAAAACAGTGTAATATGTTATTCAAAATAAATTTAGGATATGGTAATGTTATCTATAAATTTGGTTAAAACAATTTAATTTTAGTAAAATTAAACCAATATAAACATATTGGTTATTTTAAGTTAACAGTTTTATTGACTTAAATATATTTATATGAAAAATAATTTTTACATAAAGTAGTTTTTATGATTTTATCAAAATTGGTTTTAAAGGGAAAATATGAATGAAGTGTTGGGTGAGAAAAGAAAAAGTTTTTTAACTGCATTATTTGTGTATATAATTGTAATGTCCGGAATATACATGCTGGGAATAAGTTTTCATTTACTATTGCCTATCCTGATATTTTTTTTAGTGTTGAATATGTATGTGTAAATATTTAATATACTTTGATTTTCTTAAGCTCATTATAAAAAAGCTCATTGAAGGTTTCTAAATCCAGCAGTTTTGTCGGTATATCCACTGTATTGACTTCTTCATCGCTTAAATCTTTTTCGTTCTGAATGACAAGAAGTCCTTTCTTCATTGCTTCATAGTCTTTTTTTATTTTAAAATTTTCAGTAGAGAACAGTTCAGGATTTGTCAGGTATATTGCAGTACAGAGATCCCAGTTTGTAAAATGTCTAATTTTATAAACACCGCCGATATGTTCTGTCCAGCGTTCAATAATAGGTTTTAGATATTTTATTAAAGGGGTATCCAGAGAAAGAAGCTTATCAATTTCTGCAGCTTCATAATTTGCTCCAAAAGTTGTTTGTGCTGTGAGAATAGAGAGTTTTTTGCAATTGAACATTACATCTCCGGCAGATTTGTAATCCGAGGCAAAATTAAGTTCTTCACACAAAACTTCATTAATATAAAATGGTTCGGTGATACCTCCCATTACAATGACTCTGTCCAGTTTATTGAAAAAATCACTGTCTTTTGAGTAAGCTCCCGCAATATTGCACATTGAGCCTATTGCCAGAACTGTAATTTCTTTGGGATACTTATTTGCCATTTTTACTAGATAGTCAACTGCATCACTGTCATAATCACCTGGATTTCTTCCACCTCTGAAAAAAGGCACTTCAATTATATTCAGATCTTCAAGCATCTGCATTGTATTATAGTAGACTGCATTCACATTATTATTTGCGAAAGTGCAGGTAATTCCCAGTAAATCAATATCACTATGACCGTATAGATACAGAAACGTTAAGCCGTCATCTATATCGCTTCTGTAAATTCCCATTGTGTTGTCGCAGTCTAAAATTACTTTCTTCATTTTTTCTCTCCCAGTACTTCATAAACAGTTTTTAATATAAGAGATACAGACATAGCCCCGGCATCAATAAAGCCCTTAGATCTTTCTCCTAAAAATTTTGCCCTACCTTTTTTTGCTATAAGTCCTTTTGTTGAATCTGCTCCTTCACATGCTCCTTCATGGGCAAGCTTTAAAATCTGATTTAAAGGTAAGTTTTCCTGATCCTGGATTTTCTCATAAGCACCGTACAGCGCGTCAACCATTGTCTTATCACCTTTTTTGGTTCCTATAAGCTCATAGATGGCATCAATTGTTTTTTTGATAATTGCAATGAAATTTTTTGAAGTGAATTCCTTTTTATCTTTCATCTCAATTGCCCATTGGATAAACATTGTGCTGAAAATAGGACCTGAAGCTCCTCCCATGGATGCCAGCATGGAATAACCGATTTCTTTGAAATAACTGCTCATATCGTAATTTTCGTTACTGGAGATGATCTTTTCTTCAGCTTTTGTAAAACCTCTTTCCATGGTAAGGCCATGATCTCCATCCCCGGCATTTGAATCAAGTCGGCAAAGCTCTAAACTGTTTTTCTTAAACACATAAGAAAGTCTTACTATTAAATTTTCATAATTTGTCATCAGTTGTTACATCCTTTAATATATTTTTTAAAAACTTAATATTTCTCTCTGCTTCTTTCAGTGGGTTTTTACCTAAATTTCTCCAGATAAACAGAGCATTTCCAACATCTGTACCTTGTTCAATAAATGATTCCAGTGTTAAATATCCAGCATATTTTTTTCTGTAGAGTGTTTTTAAAAATTCATACCAGTTAATATGGCCTGTTGAAGGAACTCCTCTATGATTTTCAGAAATATGGAATATGCCGATGCTGTCAAAATATTTATTAATATTGGTGAACATATCACTCTCTTCAATGTTCATGTGAAATGTATCTGCCAGCAGTTTTATATTCTCTGAATTTACCATTTCGATAAATTCAGCTCCTTCTTCAAGAGTATTAAAAAAATCACTTTCAAACCTATTTAAAACTTCCAGATTAAGCCTCACGTTGTTTTTATTCAAAATATCTTCAAGCTGATGAAAACTGTCTGCCGCTCTTTTCCACCTATCTTTTTTGTTCTCTTTTGAAAATCCCTGCCATGGAGCATACAAAACACCGTTTAAAATTTTTCCTCCGCATTGAGATACTAATTCTACTGAATCTTTAAGATAGTCAATACCGTTTTCTCTTTTGATTTTATCTTCAGAGCTCAGATCCTGATTTTCTCCAAGACCTGTCCCACAGGTTAAATCTAAAGCGTTCATTTTAATTTTTTCAGCATTTTCTTTAATAGAATTTTTATCAGTGCCGAAAAGAGAGAGCTCTACTGCGTCATAGCCCATTTTTTTTATATCATCAAGATATATAGAAATATCATCCGTCCATTTTCTGCAGAGCATAGATAAGTGTATTGAAAATTTCATATGGATCTCCGATTATGCATATTTCGTATATTTGTTAATCTCGACAATGTTTAAATTTTGATAATGACATAGTTCTATCAAACCTAAATCACAGCTTCCTTCACATACAATAAGGTGATGTTCAATCCCTTCTTTCATAATTGTATTTAAAAGATCAGTTACATTTATTTTATTTTCTCTAAATTTCATGCTTTTTATATAGCCCCGGGTTCCGACAAAGCCACTGTCTTTTCCTTCTGCTGTTTTTCCTGATATGGCAAATAATGATTTTCCAAAATCGGTAACCCTGGAAATTGTAACATCACATTTTTTAAACTGAAAATTGTAACTCAATCCCATGTGTTTGTTTTTCGGAAGCTTTCTATTCATCATAGGATGGTTGATAATTTCAGGCTTATCATCTTTTGAAAGCGACCTTGTGCCTATTCCGCAGTGCCATAACAGTAATAAATTATCTTCAAGTGACAGGTGGGCAAAATCCATAACTGCCGGTATATTGCCTGTCATACTGTACAGCAGCTGCATTGTAACAGCACCACCAAAATCTCCCTCACAGTCCACCGGGATTTCGTCTATGTCGCCAAGCATTGATAATGCTACACATGGTACGATACCAAAATGATCCTGAAAATCGGGCCAGCAGCTTATTCCGATTGAATCAAGTTCTTTTTCACGAGCAGTTTCTTTCAGTGCTAAATATACTTTTGCGCTGCTGTATAAATTTTCATCAGAAACATTTACATTATTATTTTTATTCATTGAACGAACAGTCTTATCAATATCTTTTCCAAGGATTTTTTCTGATTTTTTAATTACATGATCAAAGCTGAGGTGCTGGTAGTTTTTCAATCCTGCATTTTTGGCATATTCAGCAATGTCTACATTAAGATTAAAAAAAGATGGAGCGGCTTTTCCAATTAAACCGACTTTTCTGGTTTTCAGAGCTTTGAGGCCACGCAGAGCCTGAAGCGTAACTAGAAATCTTTCCTGAAAGATTTTTTCTTCACTGTTTCCATAGAACCACTTATATTTTATTGAGTCCTTGAGATTTCTTTTTATGATACTTGCATACAGATTTGCTGAAACCAGGCTGTTAAGCTTTATATCTGTAGAAACTGCCGGTTCTCTTACACTCCATATGCCTAATGGAAATTCTACATTCTTAAAACTGTATATAAAATCACCCATTGAAAATGCTGTATTCTGAAGGAATAGGAAATCCACATTTTCTCTTTCAAAAAATTTCCTTGCTCTGTCTCCGTCATCTTTATTTTCGATCATGTCAAATATAACAGTTTCAAAATTTTCTTTCTCCTTTACAGAATTCAACCATTCTAAAGATTTTTCAAAAACATTATACTCTTTAGCATAAAAATTGGGGCTGTTAATTCCAACTATTCCAATTTTAACTTTTTCCATAATTAACACCTAAATCATTTGATTTTTAGCTATAAATACATATGATATTTTCGCATAATCTGCATTAGTAAATTGCAAAAATTACAAAAAATAAACCAGAAAATTCAAAAAAGCGTACTATCGCATGGTGCAAGAAACAGTTCTTTTTCTTTTTCGTTCACTTTACAAAGAGATATGGCAACTCCTGCCATTTCCTGAGTAGTAACATAAGTTCCGACAAAGTTTCCGACGATTTCAATATTTTTTCTCTTCAGGTACTTCACAATATTTTTATAAATAATCATAAGTTCCATTCTTGTTGTTGAACCGCAGTTATTAACAAGTACCAGAACTTTGTCGTTATCAATAAAAGGTTTATCTTCAGTGATATTGTCCAGGAGATACTTCACTATTTTTTCAGCACTGGTTATTTTCATTCTGCCGCTGCCGGCTTCTCCATGCACTCCCATTCCAACTTCTATTTCATCTTCAGGCAGTTCAAATGTTTTAAGCCCTGTCTCAGGGTGAGTCCCTCCTTCAACAGCAACAGTTAGAGTTCTTGTATTATCCCTTACTGCTTCAGCCATGGATATCAATTCATCCATAGAATAGCCTTCTTCTGCACACTGGCAAACTATTTTAAATGTAAAAAAGAGACCGGCAGTTCCTCGCCTTTCACTTTCCATACCTTTCGGTGCGGAAAACATGTCATCCCATAGAACAACCATTTTAGCATTGATACCTTCAGCCTTTGCAAGCATTACTGCCATTTTAGCATTAAGAATATCGCCTTGATGAGATGAAACTAATATTAATACTCCGGCTCCTCTGTCTGCAAGTTTTATGCCCTGTATCATATCAAGCGGTGAGGGTGCCGTAAAAATTCTGCCGCAAACATTGACATCGAAAAGTCCTCTGCCGACAAGGTCTATCATAGCAGGTTCGTGGCCGCTTCCATTTCCAATCATAACGCCGACTTTTCCAAGTTCTTTGGGATGTTTTCTTGTTAGAATAAAACCATTTACCACTTTTACACGATTAAGATAGGCAAGCTCATAGCCGTTTAACATATCTTCTACCAAATTGTCTTTTCTGTCAATTATTTTTTTCATATTTATCAACCTGTTTGGTTACTAATATTTTTTGAATTTAATTCTTCTGTTTTTCTCGCATCCAATTCTATTAAAATTTCATTATATCTTGATTCAGTTAACTCATATTTTGAATTAATTATAACACCGGCAATCATAAAAATTACAGGTCCTAAAGAGAACATTATATTTAACCATTTTAGTGTATGCGCTGTTTGCTCTGCATCAGGAACATATTGAATTACAGTTAGGAATATGCCCATAATTCCTCCTGCTATTGCCAGAGCTATTTTGTAGGAAAAAGTATTTATTGAAAACAGAAGTGCATCTGAACGTGATCCTGTTTTGTACTGTGAGTATTCTCCTGTATCTGCCAGCATTGAAATATTACATAAATTCAGAAGTGATATTGCAAAGCCCTGTACAGACATTAGTACCAGTAAAATTGGAATGACTTTCCCAAAAAAGAGAACCCCGAACGAGACTAATACAATTATAGATAGAGCTATTGTCATGGACTTTTTCTTTCCGATTCTTTTCATTATTGAAGGAACTATCATGAATCCTATAAGAGAAGATACGATACTGACAAGACTTATAATAGGAACCAGATCAATTCTTCCCAGATAGTAAATTGCCCAATATACAAGAATTCCGCCAGACATCTGTATCCCAAGATCATAAGCAATTCTTGTAAAAATTACCTTCTGGAAAGGTTTATTTGTTCTTAACACTTCAATATAATCTTTAAATGCATTTTTTTTGTTTTGAAGCACTCTGGTTTCTTTAATATTGAAGAATAGTGTCATTGAACTTAAAAATGCTACAGCAGCAATAACAATTGCCAGTATTTGATAGCCTTTCGCACTGTTTTCTCCTCCGAACCAGGAAATCAGAGGAAGAGCTAAAACAGATGCTGCACCGAAAGCCAGAAATGAGAACCATCTTGAAAATCCAAGCAGAGAAGTTCTCTCTGTTTGATTTCTGGTTATCACTGGTACCAGAGACATCATTGGAACATCGAGAGCTGTGTAAGTCATGCTGACAGCAATATAAGTTATGTATGCCCATACTAATTTGCCGATAGTACCCAGATGCGGCACCGTGAAAAGCATGATAAAAGCAGCAGCTGCAAAGAATGGAATAATTAGAATGTATGGTCTGTATTTTCCTATTCTTGTTTTTGTTCTGTCTGCAATAATTCCCATGATAGGGTCATTAATAGCATCCCACAGCCTGGCAACAAAGAAAAGTGTGCCAACAGCTAATGCAGTTATACCGAAAACATCTGTAAAGTAAATTAACAGGTAGTAATTTATCATTCCCATGTATAAATCTTTACCTAAGGAACCTACTCCGTACGAAAACTTATCTTTAAATTTTAAGTTGTTCATATTTCCCGATAGGAATATTTATGTCAATTATGATATATAGGTATATTTGTATCTATAAATTTCTATCTAATCTCTGAACATGGTGACAAAGATTATTCAGCCTGATTTAAAGCATTGTCCTGTATTGAATTATGCGTATTTTTTTTGTTTCAAATATAAATAATGAATCTCCGCAGTAATCGAAAGTAATACTTTAAGGTATAAAAACAAGATAAAATGGGGGAAAAACTGTAAAATGATCCTATAAGTCTATATCAAACAGATCTTTAACTGCAGGATTGAGTATTATCCATATAACAAGAAAAATTAATATTATTCCAAGAATAAGTGTAATAATATATGAAGCTATATATATGGAAATAAAACCTAGCAATAGAACACTCAGAGGCCTTACTCCCATAAGAGCAGTATTCTGCAGACTGAAAAATCTTCCTCGGTATTTATCTGGAATTCTCAACTGAAAGACAGTGTACAGAGGAACATTGATTAAAGCATCAAAAACCATTTTGATAAAGGCTATTGAACAATAGAAAATAAAAATATCATATCCAGTAATTCGATTTTTTATAAATGGTATAATAGGTATGCCGAACAGTAATTGAAACAGAGCCATTACAATTAATCCATAGTAGAAAACGGTTCGATATATATGTTTTCTTTTCGGCAGCATTGAGCATATTATCAAACCTACAACAGAACCCAGAGGAAAGAGTGCTTTCAGGAACCCGAATTCATTTGATCCAAGGTGTAGTGAAAACCTTATAATTTTAGGTAATAGGACTTCGTAAAACGGGTTGGAAAAAAAGTTAACAACTAATATAAATATTAAAGTGATCAGTAATGTTTTCTCTTTGCCGATATAAATCAGGCCCTTTTTAAAGTTGTTCCAAAATCTTAATTTCTTTAAGTGCTTATCATTTTCAACAGATTTGAGCAATTTCATAAAAAGAATTATGATACCTGAAATTGCATGAAGTATTACTGTGATAAGAATGATGTTAACCAGATCGAATTTGATATAAAAAAAACCCGCAAAAGCAGCGCCCAGTACTCCGCAGATATACTCTACTCCCATATAAAAAGAATTAGCTCTAATTAAATTTTCCGGATGAACAATAGTGGGCAGTATTGAATATACTGTAGGCTTATTAATGACTGTAACAGTAGATAAAAGAACAGTAGCTGTTAATACTGCCATAAAAGGGTAATAATTGTAGTAGAGAAAAATAATAAGAATAAACAAAATTAACCCGGCTGAAAACTCAGTAACTGAAAGTATTATTTTTCTATTGTATTTATCAATATATACTCCGCTGAAGGCTCCGAAAACAAGAGTTGGAGAAACAAGGCATGTATATAATAAAGCGAGGTATAATCCTGATTACTGATTCCCGCTAATCTTTAGAATATACCATGCAATTCCCACCGAGTATACTACACCTGCAAATTCAGCAAAAAACCGTGCAGAAAGAAGCAGTATAAGGTTTTTATTTTTATATATACAGTTTTCTTTGATATCCCGACCTCTGAACCTCAGTTTTTATAAATATAAAATAGTGCATTATTGGAAATTTTATATATCTGATTTAATTATAACTGTGCTGCAGGAAAATATATAGATGAATATTTAAAATTTGAGTTTGAAGCAGTATTTTACAACTGGAAATTTTACTTAGCTGTATCTAGCTGATAAAGCTGAATTCAGAAGTTTAGATTATCTTGATTTACATAGTGAATGTGGTAGTGTAAATAGTTAATCAGTAATAAATAAGAGAACTGGATTATGGAGATGAATAGTATTGAAAAACAGAACACTGTGTTTAAAAAACAGTTGGGAAAAATAGATAAAAATTCTCTGACAGATAAGGAGAACTTTGATTTTGTAGTTCTTGGAGATATTCAATTTAGAGAATCTTTTATATATGAACCGGAATTTTTTTCCATGATCGAAGATTGGAATATTCTGAAACCAGATATGATTTTTATAGTTGGTGACTTGATTCTGGGCGGAGCGGCGGAATGTGTGGAAGATCAATGGAATATCTGTGAAAAAACAATTGACAGAGTTGAACCACCGTTTATTCCTCTTCCAGGAGGTCACGATATTGCTGATGAAGAATCAGAAAAAATCTATGAACGGAGAATCGGTCCTGCAAAATATTCTCTGGAATATGGCAACAGCCGTTTTATTGCTCTGAATACAGAAGAAATAGGACAGTTCCCAGGAGAACTATCTAAGTCGCAGATGTTATGGCTTAAAGAAACATTGGCTAAAAACAGATCAGATAATATTTTTATAATGATGCATCAGCCTGTTTTTAATAAAGAGTTATATGGGAACAAATGGGATAAAATAGCTGAACTGTTTAAAGGCTATCCGGTTCGTACTGTATTTGCAGGTCATAAACACTATTATCGTGACTGGGGTATTAGGGACGGCATACGGTATTTTATAACCGGAGGGGGAGGCGGTGACAGAATTGGTGTGGCAGAGGAAAAAGGTGCTTTCCCTCATTATATGTTATGTAAGGTTCGGGGTAGCGATGTAAATTATGCAGGAATTAAACCTGGAGCATTTTTTGCTGCAGATTCCATAACGCAGCTGCGTGTAGGAGAGATGGAAAACATAAGAGAAGCAGTAGTGACTGAACCTGTATTTGTTCCTTATGGTGAGTGCATAGATCGGGATGTAAATATTAGAGTCGATAATCCTTATGACTGGGCATTGGAACTTGATTTGAAATGGAGCAAGCTCCCAGGATGGCAGATAACACCGGAAATTGTCAATATCTCAGTTGCACCAAGAACAAAATCTAAAACCGCAGTTCATATCAAGACTGATAACTCGGATGCAGTACGTTATCCGGTCCCATGGTTCGAAACAGTTGTAGATAAAGTGAAAAATGGCGGTCCGGTAAAAGTAAAGAATAATCTGAATCTTATTCATGAAGCTTATGCAGAATATGCACCTTCAGGATTAAACTTTGATGGAACTTTGGATGACTGGGGAAAAGCAAAACCGATGCCGTTGATTTATGCCTGTGGTTTTGACCCTGTAAAAAATCCTGAAGACCTTCAAGCTGAAATACGTTTTATGTGGAATGAAGACTGTCTTTATGCTGCCGTAGACGTAATTGATAATGAACATAACCAGCCCTATTCAGGTGATATTGTATGGGCGGCAGATAATGTGGAATTATTAATGGGTAAATGGCACTGGGGATTGACTTTAACATCCAAAGGCGAAGAAGTTTTTCTATATGAAGCCCCTGAAGGAAGGGAAATAGAAGTTGTAAATGATATTGTTAAACTTAAAGTTACAAGAGTTACAGATACTCATATAGTTTATGAGGCAGCTTTTCCTGCTTCTGAAATAGTTCCCCTGGAACTGAAGTCGGGTAATAGCTTTGATACGGCAATGATTATGAACGATCTTGATTTCACCGGTAAAAGACATTGGCTGGAACTGACTCCGGGATGGGGGACGTTCTGTAAAGGTCCGAGAGTGAAAGTAATTTTGAAGTCCTGAATAATTTTTTTCCTGAATCTGTTAATTTATAAAAAAATATTGGATGCACCTGATTGCAGGTATTTGTTTATTTGGAATAATTTACTGATCAGTTTTTCATTTGGGATCAAGCTGGAGACCGTCTTCAGGAAATAGAGAAATGGGGGGCATTAACTCCAGAATCAGGTACTCCAGCTCTTTTTAAAGTTAATAATTACGTTCAATTGACTCCCTGGATGGTATTTTCCAGTACCAAAGTGTATGAAAAATCCTCCGGATATCGTTCAATACAAGGTAAAAGCACGGCAGCAGCAGCAGTGTAATAAAGGTTGCTATAATTAACCCGAACAGTATCTGAACTGATATTCCTTTACTTAACTGTCCTATGAAACTCTTTTCAAAAATAATCGGAAGCAGTGCAAGCCCTGTGGTCATAGCAGTCAGGAATATAGCCTTGAATCTTCGTGTACCGCCTGATATAAGAGATTGCTCCAGAGGCATGCCTTTTTTCAGGTTTTTGCTAACCTGATACAGAAGTACTATTGCATTGTTTACTATAACTCCCATTACGGCAATAAGGCCGATAGGAAGAAATATCGGCATTCCCAGCAAGGCCAGTCCCATAATTCCTCCAGCAGTACTGAAAGGGATAACCATGAATACTGTGAGAGGAAGCAGATATGAATTTGTTATTAGAAGAAGAAGAAAATATATTGCCAGCAGGATTACAGGTATGGTAATAAGAAAGCTTCTGTACATCTCTCCTGCTTCCTTTCCTGCTCCTTCTCTTGAGAATGTAACCCCATAGGCTCCCTTTATTTTCGGAAGTAAGTTTTTTTTCAAGTTTGAGTAAATTAGATTGGAGTTATTCAGTTCACTATTAACATTTGCTGTGATTGATATACTCATCTGTCCGTTATGGCTGTGTATTTCAGCAGGTTCATATTTAAAACTGTAGGAAATCATATTCAGTAGAGGTATTTCTGCTCCGTTTTCTGCCCTGATTTTCATATTGTTGAAATATTTTACGGAATCAATTCCGTTTTTGAAACGAAATGTCAGATTTACAGGAACTTCATTTATTCCTTTCTGTATTTTTAGAATTTCTCCGCCTGCATTGAAACCGTTTTTAATCTGTTTTGTAATATCATCTATAGAAAGATTATAACGATAGGCTTCCGGTTTCAGCTGCATAACAATGGTTTTAAGACCGTATTTATTATTTGTGCCGACATCATAAATACCTTTATAACTTTTCAGTTTTTCAACTATTTTATCTGCTGCCGCTTCAAGTTTCGTGAAGTTCTCTCCATAGATATTTAGAGAAATAGTGCTTCCTCCGGAGCTGCCGCTGGTATTAATGACTTCTGGCGGATAGCTGCCTATCTCTTTCTGCAGCGCAAAATAGAGCTGCTGTTTACTTTCATATCTTTCGGTTGAAGGAGTAAGAAATATATTATAAGCTACTTTACTGCTGTCTCCCCAGATACGGTAAAATTTAGTAGGAGATTTCCCGTATTTCTTTTTATAGCTGTTTTCAACTTTTTTCCAGGCAGCTGTTATTTTGCCTGCAAGAGCTTTGGTCGCTTTTAATGAAGTTCCAGGCTGCACGTAAAGATGAATATCACCAATATCGGAGTTATCTAAATTCGAGCTGGAAAATACAACTCTGTTGCTGATTAAAAGTCCGGCTATAGCCAGAAGAAAACAGATGGAAAGGGCTATTACAGGATATCTGAAGAATAGAATTATTTTCAAAATAGGAGTATAAATTTTTTCAATAAATTTATCCAGCATATTTGAAATACAGGACTGAATATTCTTTAATTTATTTAATACAATGTGCCTGTATTCTACATTTGTTTCATAATTTCTCAACTGAACAGGCAGTATGAAAACCGATTGAACCAGTGAAAAAGCCAGTGCTGCTATTGCTGCAATGGGAATCGGCCTTAAAAGCTGTCCGTTATATCCAGGGATAAACAGTAGCGGAATGAAAGCTATTATCATTATTATGCTTCCAATGGAAGTGGCTGGAAATATATTAAGAACTCCATTAATAACCGAATCAATTTTTGAGTCACCTTCTGATTTTCTATGGCTTATGGAGTCTCCTACCACTATCCCATCATCTACTACAAGTCCTATTACAACAAACAGTGCAAAAATGGATATTATATTAATAGTACATCCTGTCAGGGCCAGAACAATCAAAGCGCCGGAAAGGCATACAGGTATAAGAAGGGATACCCATAACCCTACCTGAAAATCCAGAAAAAGGAATAAAAAAATCAGGACAATTATTATTCCCATAATACCGTTTTGATAGACGAAATTTAGAGAATTTTTGATTATGGGAACAGAATTATAAGATATAGTTATACCAGCATTTGCAGGCAGTTTCCTATTTTCTTTTGCTACAATCTTTTTAATTTCCCATGATAAATCAAAGGCGCTTTTATTAGCAGCTCTGTTTACATCAATCGTACAGTCTTTATCTCCGTTTTCCAGGTATTCAAATGAATCATCAGGCTTGCTTAGCACCTGTGAGATTTCTGCGAGTTGTGACAGCTTGACAACTGTACCAGTTTTTTCTGTTATAACCGGAATATTTCTGAATTGCTGTACTGTTGATTTTCTTCCAATAACCTTAAGCTGAATCATTTCAGATTTGGTTGTCAGTATACCTGAACTAACATTGAATCCGTTTTTCTTGATTACATTTCTGATTTGGGCAAAAGTAGTATTATATTCCTTCAATTTCTTCTGAGGAATTTCAATGTATATTTCTTGATCGTAGCCTCCGAACTTTGTGCTGCTCACACCTGGCAGTCTCTCTATTTTATTATTCAGAGATGTAGCAATCTCTTTTAACTGAATCCTTGGAATATCGCCATATACTTCAACTCCCATGAGATGTACTTCGCTCGGCTGTATTTTAACTTCCGGGCGATAGGTGTTATCCGGGAAATCATTAATAGAGTCTATTCTCGTGTTAACAGAATCCTTAAGTTTATTTAAGTTATATCCGTCATAGCTTTTGATGACAGCTTCACCTTTACCGTAATAGGCTGTAGTATCTATTTCTTTTGCTCCTTCAACTCCTAATAAGGCACGGTCCAGTTTGGTGCATATATTCTCCTGAACAATTTTGGGATCAGGTGAACCGTTTTTATATTTGACTGTTACAGTCACAATACCGGGGTTAATATCAGGTATTGTTGCTTTTATCATATATTTATAAGATATAAAACCTCCTACCAGCAGCAGTATGATAATGATATGTACTACTTTATGTTTCTGCAGTAAAATTGATAATATTTTTTTTAACATTTTTTCCCCCCGTGTGAAAACTGTTAGATCTTCAGCGTCTTTTTATAAATTGTATCGACCTGAATATTCATCTGATTATCAGTGCAGTTGTTATTGAGTTCTATAATTATTTTGTTCAATGAATTTTTACTATTCTGATCAGTTATTGATTCAGTCTTAACTTCATTTATAAGTTTTTTATACATGTTATTAACCTGAGTGTTCAGCTGATTATCAGAGTTGTTCTTATTGAATTCTTTAATGATTTTATTGAATGAGTTTTGAGTATTCTGATCAATTTTTGATTCGGCCTTAACTTCATTTACAATTTTTTCATACATGTTATTAACCTGAGTGCTCAGCT
>DASCNA010000078.1:0-17083 GCA_036011305.1 Victivallales bacterium | reverse complement strand
ACAGCACCAATAACTAAACCAATGATAATTCTTATAATCATAAATAATCTTTTTTTTTAGATGTAAATTAATTTTTTATAGTTTGCTTGATGACAATATTGATAAATGTATCTGAATTTAATGTTCATTATAGAGAATTATTGAGAAATTATAATTCATCAATTTATAATTTTGAATTAAATACTCCTTATAAGTCTTGATAAATAGCGAAAGTTTGTTTTATCTAAGCACCATGCTTTATATAGATATTTTTTATGGTTTTTAGTATCTTTTTTCTTGTTGTAAAATCTGTTAGACATATCAAAATAGACTTTTCCCAATCGTTTTCTTACAGCTTTTTTTCTTGCACTTGAAATATTTTTTTTTGAAAGCCAGTATCTAAAAATTCTTTCTTTTTCCTTAGGATATTTTATATATGATTCACTGCTTCTACTTGTATTAAATTCGTGTAATCGATATAAAACTAATGATTGTTCTATGAAAAAACCTTTTGTAAAATAAGCCATTCTTAAATGGAAATCATAGTCATCTACTAGTGTATATGAAGTATCATAACCTTTTAATTCATCCCATAAAGATTTACGAAGCATAATTGTTGATGTGAACATATAGCTTTTCTTTACAGCCCACAGGAAAATATCATCGTCAACACTTTTTTTAGGAAGAGTTTTTAGTTCTCCTTCTTTTTTATTGAATCTGGTAAAGCTGCTGAAACAAAAACCTATTTCTTTATTTGAATCAAATATTTCGACTTGTTTCTGGAGTTTATTCGGTTTCCATAGATCATCATGGTCGCAAAAAGCTATCAACTCACCTTGAGACTTAGCTACGCAAGCATTTTTTGCTCCTGCAATGCCTGTGTTTGTTTGCTTAAAAGCTTTTATTTTATTATTATTTATTGAAGAAATTGCATTCCAAGTCTTATTTTTATCAGGAGATCCGTCATCGAGTAAGATTATTTCAAAATCTTGAAAAGTTTGGTTTAGAATACTGTCTACTGTTTCTAGAATATAATCATCATTTTTATAAACAGGTATACATACTGATATTTTAGGTGGCATATTTTATCCTATATGTTGTCAAATTTAAATATTTGTAAAACTTAATATATGTTTTTTGTACATTGTTCATAATTTCAATTCAAGAGTTAATTAATTCTTTAAATAGATCAATATATTTTTTAGATATAATTTCATAGGAAAATCTTTTAGCAACGTATTCTGATGCTTTTTTACCTAATTGTCTACGAAGAGGTTCAGATTTAATTAGCGTTATGATCGAGTCAGCAAATTCTTGATAGCTGTCTCCTCCTAGACAAATATCTCCATCAGAAGAAAGTTCAGCATTCATTCCTACATTTGAACAGACCGAAGGAACACCTGCTGCCATATATTGGAGGAGCTTGTATGCTGCTTTGCCACTAGAGAAAGGATCATTTGATAAAGGCATAATACCGATATCAAAATCGGTAATGTGCTTATATTCTGTTTTTGATGACCATTCAATATAATTTAATTTAATATTTTCGATTTCAGGCTGGGTATTAGATATTACATTTAGTGTTATTGGGATTGTTTGATTTACTATTTGAAGCGCAGGTTCGATATATTTTAAATATTTTTGTGTACTTTTTGTTCCCACCCACCCTATTCTAGGAGAGTCTAGTATGGAGTACGATGATTTTTGCGATATTTGTTCCATGGGAATCGGGGAGTTTATCACTGATACTTTGTTTATATTAATTATTGACACAGCCTTATTTTTCAATACATTATTGGCGGCAATTATTGCATCGCATTTTCTGATTGTTCTAATAAATTTTCTTTCTCTGGCAGAATTATTGTAATCAATGATATTATCTGAGCATGCAGCATCTTTACAGTAAACTGCATCATCAAAATCATAGATTAGCTTTTTAGAAAATTTTCTTAAAATGTTAATATCCAATTGTCCAAAAAGTTTTTTTTGTAGAACAACTAAATCATAATTTTTGCAATTACTGAAAAGTTTTAATCTTTGTAATCTCTTTTTCGGTATAATTTGATATTCTGAATTTATACCTGCACTGTCTAGATAAGGAATAAGATTCTTTATTCTTATTCGGGAACTTGGTGCATTCTTTGATTTTAGAAGAAAAAGAATTTTCATAAAATATACTCTCAAGTAACTCGTTATGATTGATGTTAAATCAATAAATTTGTATCTACTTATTTTTTCTAAACTTTGCTACAAACATAGCATCGCAGTTTCCGTCCCATGGGTAAACCTGCAGATAACCTTTAGTTTTATTTTCTGTCAAAGGATTAATAAAAGGTTCCATGATAAAATTTTTATTATTTAATAGGAATTTTTTAACTAAGTCAAGATTTTCTTTTTTCAATACAGAGCAGGTTGCATAGATAAGTGTGCCATTTGGCTTAACTCCTGTTGCTGCATTTTGTAGTATTTTCATTTGAAGGTTAGACATTTCATCTGGCTCTGAATCTGACAATCTCCATCTTGCATCAGGGTTTCGTCTCCATGTTCCTGAGCAGGTGCATGGAGCATCGACCAAGACACCGTCATACTTGTACCGCTTATTACTTCTAAGCGCTTTTCCATCCCACTCTTTACACTCTATATTTGCTCTTTTTGCTCTTTTTGCTCTTTTTTTAAGATCATCAAGTTTATATGCTCTGATATCTGTAGCTACAATTCGTCCTTTATTTTTCATTATCGAAGAAAGTTGTAAACTTTTACCACCGGCTCCAGCGCATGCATCCCACCATCTTTCGCCCTCTTTTGGGTTGGAGACAAGTCCAATAATCTGAGATGCTAAATCCTGTACCTCAATTATTCCTTTATTATACGATTCTAAGGAGTAGAGGTTAACTCTTGATTCATTAATACAAATGGCTTCTTTTATTAACTCGCTAAATGAAAAATTAATTTCATTTTTAGTGAGTTCATTTGCCAAATATTTGTTATTTAAAGAATTTGTTCTTAGCCAAATAGGAGGGCGGGATTGGTACCAACCTATTAATCTTCTTAAATCAATGCTGTCTGGCAATTCATTCTGAAACCATTCAGGTACAAGTCTGTCCAATTTAAGCTTTTTGTTTAATTTAAATTCCTGTCTAAGAAAGTCAATGATTTCTAAATCTGGAATAAATTTACTGTTATAAATTTTTTCTGTTGCCTGAGGATAATATTTTGTAATTTGAATCTCACTTTTCCAGATATTGATAAGTGTTGCAGGGATATTTTTATTGTTGTCAAGCAGTGATGCTGCAAAAGCAATTTTGTAGATTATGATGTCATGTTTTTTTGTAAATTCAGTTTTATCGAATATTTTATCGATTTCTGGTATAAGTATTTTTATCCAGCCATACCATCTGAAAATTGAAAATATAAGTTCATATATTATTTTTCTGTCTCTTGAACCGTATTTTCTATTATTTTTAAAGAAAGAAGCCATAATCCTGTCTGCAGGTTTTTGCTGGTTGAATACAATAGGTAAAACATTTTTGATTGCATAAATGCATGCCTGTGATTGTGATCTAAGTATTTTTATATCTATCTTTTTTTTCATATGAAAATAATTTCTGTTATAGTTTATAGTTAATCAATTTAATCTTTAAGTTAGCAGAAATTATTTATTTTTATAGCAAAAAGAACAATATTTCAAATATACTGTTTTATTTTTATTTAAATATATAGTATAGTAGATATATGTTTTTATACATTTTTAATATATTTTCGGATTAGGATTATTTTGGAGTTTTTATAACATGTTGGTGTTATGTTTAGATAGTTTTTTTAAAATAAATTTTTATAACTTTTTAAATAAAGTAATTTTTTCTTCCAAGACAGCTCGAGGTAGAGCGAAATTTATTTTTCAAATTTCATCGAACTCTATATATCATGCCTTTTCCGTTAAAAACGGGAGGGTGTGGGCATGGAAACTTTATTATTTGACTTAGAGCCTCCCAATAAAGATTTAAGCTTAAACGATACTAATTCTAACGATTCAAAACCGCTTGCTGCAAAGTTAAGACCTAGAACTTTTGAGGATTATATTGGTCAGAAACATATTCTTGCTAATGATAAGCTGTTAAAAAAAGCAATTGAATCTGATACATTTTCATCTATTATCCTTCATGGTCCTCCCGGGGTAGGCAAAACCAGTTTAGCTGAACTTATTGCTTTAAAAACAAACTCTAATTTTGTACGGTTATCCGGTGTTGTTTCTAAAGTAGCAGACTTAAGGAAAGAAATTAAAACTGCGCAGCAGATAAGAGAGTTGACCGGCAAGAAGACAATAATTTTTATTGATGAAATTCATAGGTTTAACAGAGCGCAGCAGGATTCTCTGCTTCCTGATATAGAAAGCGGCAATATACGCTTTATCGGAGCTACTACTCATAATCCACATTTCTTTGTTATATCTCCACTTTTATCAAGATCATTAGTGTTTGGTCTAAATTCTTTAAATACAGATGAAATTATAGATTTATTATATAAATCTATAAATGACAATCGTGCATTTAATGGCTTAAGTATTGAATTAAATCAAGATGCAGCTGAATTCTGGGCTGAAATATGCGAAGGTGATGCCAGAAGAGCTCTTAATGCTTTAGAAATAGCAGTTTCTACATCCGGTATAAAATTAAATCCTGAGAATAAGTTTGTAATTGATATAAAGACTGCAAAAGATGCTGTTCAGAGTAAATCTATAAATTATGGAGACGATGAACATTTTGACATAATTAGTGCTTTTATCAAAAGTATGCGTGGCAGTGATCCTGATGCAGCAGTATATTGGCTGGCGAGAATGCTTAAATCAGGGGAAGATATTATGTATATTGCCAGAAGAATTGTTATATTTTCCTCTGAAGATATAGGAAATGCAGATCCCAGGGCAATACAGATAGCAACATCTGTTATGCAGGCAGTGGAAATGATAGGTATGCCTGAAGCAAAGATATTACTATCTCAAGCTACAACTTATTGTGCTACTGCGCCTAAGAGTAATTCTTCTTATTTAGCAATTAAAGATGCCTTTAGTGATGTAGAAAAGAAAAGAATTGAACCCGTGCCTGTTTATTTAAAATCTAATTACTGCAAAAGCAGTGGAGAGGTGCTTGAAGCTCAGTATAAATATCCTCACGATCATAAAGAACATCATGTTGAACAGGATTATTTAGGAGTAAAAAAAAGTTTTTATAAACCCGGTGATTTAGGGTATGAAAGAAAAATAAAAGAAAGGATGAATTACTGGAAGAGTTTAAATAAAATTTAAATTTTCAGATTCATTTTTTTGAATTCGTTTTGAGTGAATTTTTAATAATTATAATAATATATTTGAAAAGAAAGGATTGTTGAATAACTCATGAGTATAATAATTTATGCTATATTGATAATAATAGGTATTGTTATAGGTGGAATAATATTTTGGATTATATCTAGTTCAAAGAAGAATTCTGCAGTAGCTGAAGCAGGAAGAATAAGAGAAGATGTAAAAAAAGAATCTGAACATATTCTAAGAGAGGCTAAAGTTTCAGCTAAAAGTGAAACTCTTAAGTTAAAAGAAGAGTTCGAAAATGAAACAAGAGAAAGGCGTAAAGAATTAAATAAACTGGAACAACGTTTAGATGCCAGAGAAGAAAACTTGGATAAAAAATTTGATGTTCTAGATGCAAGATATGATTCAATTGAACTTAAAGAAAAAGAATTAAAGAAACTCAAAGGCAAATTCGCTGCAAAAGAAACAGAATTACAGGAAAAAATTGAAAAACAAATTAAAGAACTGCAGAGAATAGCTGAATTGGATAGAGAAACTGCTAAAAAAATACTTTTTGAAAA
Source organism: Victivallales bacterium (assembly GCA_036011305.1). Taxonomy (GTDB): domain Bacteria; phylum Verrucomicrobiota; class Lentisphaeria; order Victivallales; family GWF2-38-69; genus DASCNA01. The sequence goes on along the minus strand of DASCNA010000078.1, from coordinate 11,239 downwards.
GTTGGAAAATGAATTAAAACAGGAATCAGGGATATTAATTAGAGATATACAGGAGCAGACTAAAGAAAAAGCTGAAACAGAGGCTCAGAAAATTATCGTTTCTGCAATTCAACGTTATGCTTCAGAATGTACATATGAAAGAACTGCTGCTACTATTCCGCTGCCCGGAGATGAAATGAAGGGCAGAATTATTGGTAGGGATGGTAGAAATATAAGGTCATTGGAAGCAGTCACCGGTGTTAATATTCTAATTGATGATACTCCTGAAGCAGTAGTAATATCCTGTTTTGATCCTGTTAGAAAAGAAATAGGAAGAATTGTACTTGAAAGACTTATTGCAGATGGAAGAATTCATCCAACTCGAGTAGAAGAAGTTGCAAAGAAAGTTAAGAAAGAAGTAGAAAAAGATATCATGAATGCCGGCGGAACCGCTGTTCTGGATGTTGGTATCCAGGGTATTTCTCCTCAACTTATTAAGCTTATTGGACGCTTGAAATTCAGATACAGTTTTTCTCAAAACGTATTAAAGCATTCTATGGAATGTGCTTATTTTATGGGAATGATTGCAGCAGAACTGGGCCTTGATGAACAGAAAGCTAGACGTATTGGTTTACTTCATGATATTGGCAAAGCTGTTGATCATGAAATTGAAGGTACGCATGCAATGATTGGCGCTGATATTTTAAGACGTAACGGTGAAGATCCTATTGTCATCAATGCAGTTGCTTCTCACCATGAAGAAGTTGAACCGACAAGCGTGTATGCTATTCTTGCAAATGCATGTGATACATTAAGTGCTTCAAGACCTGGTGCAAGAAGTGAAACCACAGAATTATATTTGAAAAGACTGGAACAGCTTGAAGAAATTGCTAATAGCTTTGAAGGCGTTGAATCATGCTTTGCATTGCAGGCAGGTAGAGAAGTAAGGGTAGTTGTTGAACCTGATAGAATTAATGATGATCAGGCCCAGAGCATAGCCAGAGATATCTGTTTGAAGATTGAGAAAGAAATGAATTATCCAGGCAAAATCCAAGTAACAATAATAAGAGAAACAAGATCTATTGATTACGCAAAGTAGAAGATTTATATAGGTTGAGTGATGAATTTATTATTTATTGGTGACATTGTCGGCAAAGGAGGCAGAAAAGCTGTTAAAAAGCTAGTTCCTGAACTTCGCCAAAAATACAGTTGTTCATTTTGTATAGCGAATGCAGAGAATTCTGCGTGTGGTGCGGGTATAAATGAAAAGTGCATTAAAGATTTGGATGAAGTCGTTGATGTTTTTACTCTGGGCGATCATGTTTGGGATCAGAAAAGTTTTGTCAATGAGATAAAAGGAATCAAAAATGTCTTAAGGCCGGCTAATGTAAATCCTGCACAGCCTGGAAAAGGTTTTGACGTATTTAGAGTACCTGCCGGCGGAGAGATTGCAGTAATTAGTTTAATGGGCAAAGTTTTTATGAAGAATTCATCTTTCTGCCCTTTTATGGAGGTGGATAAAATTATAAAAAAACTGCCTTCTACTGTAAAATGCATATTAGTTGATTTTCATGCAGAAGCGACCAGTGAAATGCTTGCTATGGGAAGATTTTTAGATGGTAGAGTAACCGCTGTTCTTGGCACTCATACACATGTTCAAACTGCAGATGCAAGAGTATTTGATAAAGGTACTGCATATATAACCGATGTAGGCATGGTTGGTGCTGATTTTTCTATATTAGGTAGATCAGTAGATGATGTATTATATAAATTTACAACAGATATGCCTAACAGATTAAATGTTGTTGAAAAAGGTGTAATCAGGTTTGATGCTGCTGTAGTTTCATATAATATAGGTTCAGGTAAGGCAACTGGAATAAAGCCTTTATCTATTTTAGTAGATTTAGATGCTGTATAGTTTTTTAATAAAGCAAATTTTATTTTCTTTGGAGTTGGGACGATATGATATGTTTAAGTTCTTCTGCCATAATGATTGCAACAAATGACGGAACAAAGAAGGCTTTTGACTCGGAAGAACTGCAGTCTAAACTTATTAATAGCTGTTTGGTTTCCGGTTTAAAAGATTTCTGGTTAGCTGAAGACCTGGCAAATGCAGTTGAAAATGCTTTAGCTTATCAAACTGATAACGGTGTTACCTTTTCAGAATCTGAAATTAACTTGTTTTTAGTGAAAATCCTTGAAGATGCAGGTTACCCTAATGTTGCATCAAATTTTAAAAGTAATAACATTATTCTTGCAGAAGATGTTAATATTTCCGTTGAGAATATATATGATATCTTAAAAAATAATCTTGGACTTAAAGGTGGAGATTTAATTAAGCTTTCAAAAAAGGTATACAGGGCATGCGATTCTCTGGAAATACAAAATGCTTCTTTATCTCTTGTGATTGAACTGGGAAGATATTATCGTAATAAGAATATCAATTTTTCAGAATTCAGTAAATTTGGTTTTACCAATATTTCAGGTTCTTCATGGATTTTATCACGCAAAAAGATACTACCGTTACTTGATGATAATATTAATGATTTGCTGGAGAATAATATGATAGATATTTCAGGCGTCAGCAGCCTTTTTCCATCTATTAAACTCTCAATACGCATGGAAGTTTTAGCGGAATATTTTAATTTAGCTCCCATATTAACGGAATTAGTACTGTTCCCATGTTTCGATTTGGCTATTCATGCAGTTAATGAAATTATATCTTCCATTAAAAACTATATTCTTTCCCGTAAAGAAGAGTATGGTATCAAACAGGAAATACCTGTTTATCTAAGATTTACAGATATTCATAGTTTTGTAAGGAAATATTTCGGTATAGTTTCTCCCGGCGGGGAAGCGTTCTGCAGAGAAATTGCTGTTTCATTTGCAGAAAATTTAAAATTTCCTGTACAAATCAAAGGTATTTGATTGATATAAGCTTAGGAAAGAATATTTTTATAATCAAAATATTTATTTATAAAGATTATCCGGTAATTTAGAGGAATCACTATGTCTGTTAAATTTTATAATACATTAACGAGAAAAAAAGAAAATTTTAAATCAATTAAGGACAAGGTTGCAAAGATGTATACCTGTGGTCCAACTGTTTATAACTTTGCTCATATTGGTAATTTCAGAGCTTATATTTTTGAAGATATTCTGAGAAGGACTCTGGAATATTATGATTACAATGTTATTCAGGTTATGAATCTTACTGATGTAGATGATAAGACAATAAGGGACTCACAGGCAGCAAATACTCCACTGAATGAGTATACTAAAAAATATAAAGATGCATTTTTTGAAGATCTGAAGAATCTGAATATTGAAAAAGCTGAATATTATCCGGCTGCTACTGATCATATTAAAGAAATGATCAAATTAATAGAAATACTTGTAGCTAAAAAAATAGCTTATATAAGTGATGACGGGTCGATTTATTTTTCTATTGCTAAATTTCCTGCTTACGGAAAACTTGCTAAAATCGACATGAAAAATCAACGTTCAGTTGAGAGAGTAAAGAGTGATGAATATGAAAAAGATTCTGTAGCTGATTTTGCATTATGGAAGTCCTGGTCTGAAGCTGATGGTGGTGTGGCTTGGGACAGTCCTTGGGGAAAAGGCCGTCCGGGATGGCATATTGAATGTAGTGCTATGAGTATGAAATATCTCGGAAAAACCTTTGATCTTCATACTGGCGGAATTGACAATATGTTTCCACATCATGAAGACGAAATAGCCCAAAGCGAATCTGCAACAGGAAAACAATTTGTCAATTATTGGATGCACTGTGAATATCTAATTGTTAATGGTGATAAAATGTCTAAATCATTAGGGAACTTTTTTACCTTAAGAGACCTAATTGAAAAAGGCTATTCATATAAAGATATTAGATGGGTTCTTATTTCAGCGCATTACAGAAAGAAGCTAAATTTTACCTTTGATGCTTGCAGGCATGCAAAAGAGACCTTGAGAAGTTTTAATATTTTATTTGATAATTTGAATACTGTAGTAAAAAGTGGTAGAGAAGGAATTGATCCTGAAGAGCAGGTTGAAATATATGCAGATAAATTTAAAAATGCTATTGGCGATGATCTTAATATTTCAGAAGCTCTTGCATCGGTATTTAGTTTGATGAGAGATGCAAATAAATTAATAAATGCCGGTGAACTTGGTGCAATAGGAGCCAAAAAAATATTAGATGAATACAAGAACTTTAATAAAATTTTAGGAGTTTTTGAGTTTGAAAAAAATGTAGAGATTCCTGAAGCTATTAAGATTCTAGTAGAAGAGCGAAAAGAAGCCAGATTATCAAAAGATTTCGCAAAATCAGACGAAATAAGAGATAAATTAAAAGAATCGGGCTGGCTGATAGAAGATACTGCATCTGGTGCAAGAATTAGTAAAATTTGATTAAAACTGAAAAATAATCCTGTTGAATATCAAAACCAATTTGACCTATATAATAAACTCCTGTATTGGTTAATATAAGATATTATCTTCGATTCAATTATTGAATAATAAATTGGAGTTAGGTATGGAAGAAATTGGCAGACAGGATTTGATTTACCCCTGGAATTTTTTAAATTATAAGGGGAAAAACACCAGAGAACTACTCAATAGGCGCAAAATACCCATAGAAATCGTTGATGAAACATTAAGGGATGGATTGCAGTCACCTTCGGCTAAAACTCCATCAATTTCAGAAAAAATAAAAATTTTGCATTATCTGAATAACCTTGGTGTAAACATGGTTACTTTAGGGCTTCCGGCAGCTGGAGAAGATGTAAAAAATGATGTCCATAAATTAGCACGCGAGGTCCTTTCTTCTAATCTTAGAGTAAATATTGCCTGTGCAGCAAGAACAGTTGTATCTGATATTGAACCTATAGTTGATATAACTCAGAAAGTTGGTATTCCTATTGATGCTCATATATTTGTGGGTTCCAGTATGATCAGAAGCTACGTTGAAGGTTGGAACCTTGATAAACTTCTTAGATTAACAGAAGAGAGTATAAAATATTGCAATAAGCATAATGTAAAAGTCAATTTTGTAACAGAAGATACAACTCGAACAGAACCTAGAAGGCTTACAAAATTATTGACAACAGCAATTGAAAGCGGAGCCAGAAGAGTCTGTATTTGCGACACTGTCGGTTATGCTACACCTGATGGTGTAAGGAACATTGTTGAATTTGTCAGAAAAATTATATGGGATACTGGAGAAAAAGTACTGATTGATTGGCATGGTCACAATGACAGAGGATTAGGATTGAATAATGCTCTAGTTGCTATTATGGATGCTGAAGTAGATAGAGCACATGGGACTGTTTTAGGTATTGGTGAAAGAGCAGGTAATGCACCTTTGGATTTGTTGCTGATAAATTTATGTTTAATGGGGCTGTATGGTGGTGATTTAACATCATTGGGGGATTTATGCAAATTTACAGCTAAAGCACTTGATCTCCCTATTTCTTATCATTACCCGGCATTTGGAAATGATGCTTTTAAAACAGCTACAGGTGTTCATGCCGCGGCAATTATCAAAGCTTATGAAAAAAAGGAAGATAACTGGTTTGCCGATTATATATACTCATCTGTACCAGCTAATAAAATAGGTCTAAAACAAAAAATTGGCATTGGTCCAATGAGTGGTAAATCAAATGTAATTTTTTGGTTAGAAGATAGGGATATTAAAGTTAAAGAAAAAATTGTAGATAAAATATATAATATAGCTAAACAATCCGATCATGTGTTAACTGATGAAGAAATTTATAAAATAATTAAATAAAGAGGTGGGCATCATGGATTTTGGAAGTACTTCAAGAACAAAACAGCTTAAAAAAGATCTTGTTTCTAAAGCCTGCTATGGCGGGAAATACAGTGATGGAATATTTGTTGATATTTCACGACCTAAACTTTATATGGAAAGTATGAAAAAAACTGAAGGTTTAGAAGCAGTTATAAGAAGAGCTGAAAGTTTAAAATATGTATTAGGGAATATTGCAATTGATATACTCCCAAACGAAATGATTGTAGGAAATCCACATGCAGATCCACATGCTCTGCCTATATTTCCTGAAATAAATACCGGATTGCTTAAAGAGGCTATAGATGATGGTTACGTTCTAAAAAAAGATCAAAATACTGCTCATGATCTGATTGAATATTTTGAGCCTAGATCAATAGCTCATAAAGTTTCAGATAATATGTCCGATGAGCTTAAGGAAATAGTTGAAAATTCTTCCAGTTTTATCAGCACAACCTGGAAAGACGGTATCCAGCATTGTGTTCCTAACTGGGATTATTTATTTGAAAATGGTACACTGAAAATAAGAGAAAAAATTAATAAAAAGCTTAGAGAAGTAAGTCAGATTATAAGTGATGAAAATTCAACAGATTTAGCTCATCTAATAGATGCAAAACAGTTATATAAAGGTATGCTCATTGCACTAGATGGATTGGAGTGTTTTGTTGATCGTTATAGAAATCTAGCGCTGGAAAAAGCAGAAAAATCTAATGATGTACTGGAAAAAGCAGATCTACTGAAAATTGCTGAGCATCTAAAAACCACACTTAGAGAACCGCCTAAAGGTGTATGGGAGGCATGTCAGTCTTTTTTCTTTCTCCACTTAATATTAAACTGTATAGACAGCTGTGCTTTTGGTTCACTTGTAAGAATTGATCAGGCTTTTTATCCATTTTATGAAAAAGATGTAAAAAAAGAGAAAAATATTACAGAAGAAGAAGCTCAAGAGTTAATAGAATGCCTAATCCTTAAAGTTCAGGCTTTAGGTGGTTTTTTTTCAAGAAGAAGGAGACTGCATTTTGAAGGTAACGGAGCTTTGCCTATATGGTCGATAGGTGGTGTCAAAGAAGATGGAAGTGATGCTTGTAATGAACTCACGGATGTAATACTAAGAGCTGCGCAATTTACAAGATGTAATCAACCCACTATATCTATGGTATACCATGATAAAATGAGAAACTCTTCTCTGGAGGAGGCAATAAAATTAATAAGAACCGGTATTGGATATCCGTCTATTACCAACATGAAATGGATGGTTGACAGATTGGTTATGCAAGGGACTCCGCTTAAAGATGCAAGAAATGCTGGAGTTGTAGGTTGCGTATCATGTTGTCCTGTGAACTCATGTAATACAACAAAACGTTTGGCTTTGACAGTCATTGCAGCTAAATGTTTTGAGCTTGCATTGAATGAAGGTAAATGTCAGATAACTGGCAAGCTAATTGGTGTCAAGGAGAAAAAAGCATCTGAGTTTAAAAATTATGACGAAGTAGTCGAAGCTTTTAATAAACAAATTTCTTTTGCTGTTAAAAGTGCAGTTAATGTAAGAAATTTAGCCAGATATTATGAAATGAAAAATCGTCCTAATCCACTTGCCTCAGCTTTACACAGGACACCGCTGGAAAAAGGTGTAGATGTTGTTTCCTATGAGGATTTTCCTAATAATTACTGGCTGAATATGGTAGGAATGGTTAATGTGATTAATTCATTAGCTGTTATAAAAAAGCTGGTTTTTGAAGAAAAAAAATATAAGATGCAGGAACTATGTAATGCGGTTAATCATAATTGGAAAGATATGGAAGTAATGCGTCAGGTATGCCGCAATAAAGTTCCTAAATATGGAAATAATATTCCATATGTAGATGATATAGCTAAGAAAATTACAAGTATGTGTTCAGAAATAGGTAAGCATACATACGATATTAACGGAGGTTACTGGTCAATTCTTGCGCAAAGTGTATCTATTTATAAGGCGACTGCAAGTATGACAGGAGCTATGCCTGATGGAAAGTTAGCCGGCAAGCCGGTAGCTGATGGAGGTATATCTCCTGATCATGGAACAGATAGGGAAGGTATTTTTTCTATCCTGGAGTCTGCTTCAAAAATAAATCATGTAGAAACTAAAGGGTTACTCTTAAATCAGTGGCTTGCACCTGAATTAATTGACGGAAGAGAAGGAATAAAATGGATGAAGTCCATGCTGAAAATGTGGTATGATAAAGGTTTATCTCAAATTCAGCTAAATGTTGTTGATCCTAAAGTTCTTAGAGATGCACAACGTTATCCAGAAAATTATCCAAATTTAACAATAAGAGTTTCAGGTTATACTGCTAACTGGGTAAAATTAACAACGGAATTGCAGGAAATTATTCTATCAAGAACATGCCAAAAAAAATAAGGATTATTTGAATTTTAGACTTTAAATGTATGATTTTGTTATGGAACTAATCTGCTGAGAATTATTCTTTAAATCTAAAATTCGAATATTAAATGATAATGGAAAAATGTTTAGTTACAAGAATTGTCAGAGATTCAATACTTGATGGTCCTGGGTGTAGGTATGTTATATTTGTGAAAGGCTGTAATCTACGTTGTCCATGGTGTCATAATCCTGAAACACAGAAATTATGTCAGGAAATATTGCTATATGATAAGTTTTGCATTCATTGCAATGAATGTATAAAAGTTGTTTCTAAAGATCAGAATGAGTTCAGTAAAATAAAAACTTCATGTAAAATACCTCTGAAAATAAAAACAAATGTAGCTGATGTTAGATATCATAAAGCAGTAGAATTGTGCCCGACAGAAGCTATCTCTTTTGCTGCAAAAGAGTTGTCAACTGACTGGCTGATTAAAGATATTTTAAATTTTAAAACAGTTTACAAGGAAACTGATGGGGGAGTAACTATTTCAGGAGGAGAGCCCTTGCTGGTAGAGAAATTTTCATATGACATGTTCAAGAAAGCTAAAGGAAAAAATCTGAATACTGCTATAGATACTTCAGGAACACTACCGTGGAAAATATTAAAATATATGGCTGATGTTGTAGATCTCTGGCTTTATGATTTAAAACATTATGATGATAAAACACTTAAAACTGAGTTGGCTGTTTCAAATTTTAATAAGCTATGTAGGATGGGAGCAAGGATAAGAATCAGAATACCGGTAATTCCAGGTTATAATGACAAAGTAAAAACAATAAAAAATATTGCTAGTATTATAGAAATTAATAAAGAAAGCATAGAAGGAGTGGATTTACTGCCATTTCACCCTTTTGCTGATGCAAAATATGAAGCTTTGAAGGAAACTTATAAATTTAAAGATATTCCTGAATTAGACGGAAATAAATTGATAGTATATAAAAAACTATTCTCATTTTTACCTGAAGAAAAAGTTATTATTGGAAGAAAATTAGTTCATGGGTGATAGCTTTAATTACGAATTATGAATAACAATTGTGGAGCAAGATTGAGGAAGTAGCATGTATAATGAACTTAAAATTGTATCAGGGCTGATAACTGATATTATCATGAATGATGACTTTTGTAATAATATAGAGCCTAAACATTTAAATGATGCTGTAAAGTTGTATCCCTTGAGAGCTGGAAAGAGGTTAAGGCCGGCAATAGTTTTGTGGTGCTGCGGTTTGCTGGGAGGTAATATAGAAAAAGCTAAATACGCTGCTGCTGCTGTGGAAGTGTATCATAACTGGACACTGGTTCATGATGATATTATAGATGGAGATGAATTAAGAAGAGGAATGCCTGCAACTCATACTGAATTAAAAAATTTTGGGCAGAATAATTACCGTATTTCTGCAAAAGAATGCTGCAGATTTGGAACCGATTTCGGTATTCTTGCAGGTGATCTTCAGCAGGCTTGGGCTGTTAGCTTGTTAATGAAATCAAGTAAGGTTGGCGTAACAGATGAAGTGGTAATGTCTTTGTGCAGTGATATGGCAAATAAATTAGCTATTGAACTTATTAGCGGAGAAGCACTTGATGTTGATTTTTCATATCGCAATATAAGATCTATTAATACAGAAGAAGTAGAGAAAATGCTTTTTCTTAAAACTAGTGCTTTACTGAACTATTCAGCCAGCTGCGGAGCAAGAATTGCTTTAAACACTTCTGATACAGAAAAGGAAGAGATAAATAAGATAATTGAATTTACAAGTTCATTAGGTATTGCATTTCAATTGAGAGATGACTGGCTTGGAATTTATGGAAACGAGAAAAAACTTGGTAAACCAATTGGGTCTGATATTTGTTCAGCCAAACCTACATTACTGATATTAGAAACTTTGAAAAGTATAGATGATACTGATAAAAAATATTTATCAAACCTATTGGGGAAAGAAAAAATTAATGAAGAAGAATTGAATAAAGTCAGAGATTGCGTTACTTCTTCAGGAGCAGAAAAAACTGTTTTAGCTAGGCTAAATAAAATGAAACTAAAAGCTGATAATGCGCTAGCCTGTTTTCCTGATAATAAATATAAAAAACTACTTCTTGAATTAAATGAATATTTATTAAAGAGAGATATTTAGTATAATGGATTTTGCTGTATTATTAAAACAGTTTTCAAACTATATTTTAATAGAAAAAGGTTTATCTAAAAATACAGCATCAGCATATGTTTCAGATATACAGAGCTTTGAAAATTATTTGAAAGAAAATGAAATAGATTCATATTCAAACGTTTGTAGAGACGATATACTTTTTTTTCTTGAAGATTGTTCAGACAGTGGAATGGAATCATCATCTATAGCCAGACGTTTAGCTTCAATAAAAATATTTTTTAAGTACCTGTTGCTGGAAAAAGTTGTTAAAAATGATGTGACAGATGTAATGAATTCACCGAAACTTTGGAGAATTTTACCTGACTTTTTATCTTTTGATGAAATCAAAGATCTTTTGGATGTTTTTTCAATTAGAGCTAGGGATCCGTTGACAATCCGCAACAGAGCTATTATTGAAGTGTTATATTCCTGTGGTTTGAGAGTCTCTGAAACTGTTACTTTATCACTTAATGATATTAAATTCGACGAAGGAGTTATAAGAGTTATTGGAAAAGGAAGCAAGGAAAGAATTGTTCCTTTGGGGCAGCATGCAGAGAAAATAATTTATAAATATATTGACAGAGCAAGACCCGAATTATTAAAAGATAAAGAAAATGAATCTACAGTTTTTCTTTCAAATCACGGCAAACCTTTGGATCGTGAAAGAATTTGGGGAATAGTTAAAGATGCTGCTAAGCTTGCAGGAATAAAAAAAAATATACATCCACATACTTTAAGGCATTCTTTTGCCAGCCATCTTCTAGAAAATGGTGCAGACCTTAGGGTAATACAGGAAATGCTGGGGCATGCAGATATAAGTACTACTCAAATATATACACATGTTGACAAAAATCGTTTAAAATCCGTACTTAATAATTTTCATCCCAGAT
>DASCNA010000077.1:0-10183 GCA_036011305.1 Victivallales bacterium | reverse complement strand
GTTGTACCAAGATATAAGACAGCTTTCGTTAATCCATTTTCCGAAGTTCCTGCAGTTGATATTTTATGTTCATATTATGACAGCCATGGCAATCCTCTTGCCAGCGCACCAGAATACATAGTTAAAAAAGCTCATGATGTATTGAAATCAGAAACAGGAATGACATTTGAAGCACTCGGAGAACTTGAGTTCTATATATCTTCAGAGCTTGATAATATTTATGAGATCGTACCTCAGAAAGGCTATCATGAATCCCATCCTTTTTCTAAATGGCAGTTTATCAGACTTGAAGCAATGAAAGCTATCAGTGAAATTGGTGGGAAAATTAAATATGGACATTCAGAAGTAGGAAACATTATCAGTGGTGATAAAGAGTATGTACAGCATGAAATAGAGTTTTTACCTGTTAGTGTAGAAGATGCCGCAGATCAGCTTGTTTTAGCTAAATGGGCAATAAGAGAAATTGCATATAAATATGGTCTTGAAGTCAGTTTTGCACCTAAAATAATTGTAGGTCAGGCAGGTAGCGGGCTTCATGTTCATACCAGACTTGTTCAGGACGGTAAAAATATGATAGTTGATAAAAAGGGTGCATTGAATGATACAGCCAAAAAAATGATTGGTGGTTATCTGAATCTGTCTCAGTCGTTAAGTGCATTCGGCAATACTGTACCGACTTCATTTTTACGTCTTGTACCTCATCAGGAAGCACCTACTAATATCTGCTGGGGAGACAGTAACAGGTCTGTTCTTGTAAGAGTTCCGCTAGGATGGAAAGGTGTGCAGAATATGATACTCAATGCCAACCCTAAAGAAACAGAACTACCTAAAGATTATATCAGTAATCAGACAGTTGAACTTAGAAGTCCTGACGGTTCGGCTAATGTTTATCAGTTGTTGGCCGGAATGACAGTTGCAGCTAGACATGGACTTGAGAGTGATAAGTCTTTAGATATTGCTAATAAATTATATGTAAAAGAAGATGTAGCCAAAAACAAGGAATTAAATCTGCCACAGCTTCCCAGTTCCTGTTATGATGCAGGAAAAATGCTGCTTAAAGACAGAGAAATATATGAAAAATACAATGTGTTCCCAGCCAGTATGATAGATGGTTTAGCAGAAGAACTCATGAGTTTTGATGATCAGAACCTGAGTGAAAATCTATTTGGTGACGGTGATGCACTGCAGGCATTGGTTGATGATCATCTGCATTGTGGATGATATAGGATAAATTCTTTTAAGGCTTTTTCGAAAGCCTTTTTTATTTGATAAATTGATAATGGATTAAATTGCTATGAATAATATTTTTAATATAAATAGAGATCAGGATGGAGAGATAAAAAACATTTCTTTAAATTCAGATGGTTATGCATTATTGAGGGATTCCAGATTGAATAAAGGAACAGCATTTACTACAGATGAGCGAAAAATATTTGAACTGGATGGAAAATTACCTGTGCAGATAGAATCTATAGAGGAACAGGTAAATAGGGTATATGCTCAATATCTGCAGAAAAATACTCCATTGCAGAAAAACATTTTTTTGAATGTATTATGTGACACAAATGAAACTTTATTCTACAGAACAGTTGCCGATCATCTTGATGAAATGCTGCCTGTAATATATACACCGACAGTTGGGGAAGCTGTAGAAAAATTCAGTCTGCAGATGCGAAGACCAAAAGGTTTATTTATTTCTTATCCGGATATGGATAAAATGGAAACTTTGTTTAACAGTTATTCTGAAGACGATTTTGATATAATTGTTGTTACTGACGGTGAGGGTGTTTTAGGAATAGGCGATCAGGGTATTGGCGGAATGAATATATCCATAGCAAAACTCATGGTCTATACTTTATGCGCAGGTATTACACCTTGCAGAACTCTTCCCATACAGCTCGATGTAGGAACTAATAATCCACAACTATTAAATGATCCAATGTATTTAGGGTGGAGGCATGAAAGAATATCCGGCAAAAAATACGATGAATTTATAAGTAAATTTGTAGATATCATAAAGAGAAAATTACCTAAAACATTTTTGCATTGGGAAGATTTTGGCAGAGAGAATGCAAGAAAAAATTTAGATAAATATAGGTATGTGCATCAATCATTTAATGATGATATACAGGGAACTGGAGCAGTAACATTAGCTGCTGTTTTATCTGGAATTGAAAAATCTGGAATGGAGACAAACGATCATAAAATCGTCATATATGGAGCCGGAACTGCTGGTGTCGGTATAGCAGATCAGATTTGTAAGGCTGTATCGATATTGGAAAATACTTCTGAAGAAATTATTAGAAAAAGATTTTGTCTAATTGATAGAGAAGGATTATTAACTGAAAACGTTTCTTCAGTTCTAGAATTTCAGAAACCATATTTGAAGTCAACTGAGGATATTCAGGATTGGGATATAGAAGATTTTAATAAAATATTATTGCAGGATGTTGTCAAAAATTTCAAGCCCACGATATTGATTGGATGTTCAACTGTTGCGGGCGCTTTTACCAGTGATATTATCAAAGATATGGCAGATAATACAGAAAGACCAATTATTCTGCCTCTGTCAAATCCAACATCGAAAGCTGAAGCTCATCCTAAAAGTATTTTAAAGTGGACTGATGGTAAGGCTTTAATTGCAACAGGAAGTCCATTTGGTATTGTCAGATACGGTGATAGAGATATAAGAATATCACAATGCAATAACGCTTTGATATTTCCGGGTATTGGACTTGGTATGCTTATATCAAAAGCTGAAAGTGTAACTGATAGTATGCTGCTTGCCGCCAGTGAAACATTAAGCAGGTATGGAAATAAAAATTACATAGAAGATACTTCTCTTTTGCCTGGATTTGTTAATATTATTAATATTAGCCATGATATTGCGTTGGCTGTAGCAAATCAGTCAGTAAAGGATAACGTGGCTCATGTTGCAAAAGATGTTAATTTTAAAAAAGAAATTAAACTCAATTCATGGAAACCACAATACTATAAATATATAAAAAATAACTCTGAATATCTTACTTGATTTAGAATAGAAGGCTGCATATGAGTGATAATAATATGAGAATAGAATCAGATTCTATGGGAGAAATAGAAGTACCGGCAGATAAATATTGGGGAGCTCAAACACAAAGATCAATTCTTCATTTTAGTATTGGGAAGGATAAAATGCCTATCGAGGTGATACATGCTTTCGGTATATTAAAAAAAGCTGCTGCTGTTGCTAATTTTGAAGTTAATAAATTATCAGAATATAAGAAAAATTTAATTGAAAAGGCTTCAGACGAAGTTTTGACAGGTAAGCTGGATGAACATTTTCCACTTCATGTTTATCAGACAGGAAGCGGTACGCAAACAAATATGAATGTTAATGAAGTGATATCAAATAGGGCAATTGAATTAATTGGAGGAATAAAAGGCAGTAAAGATCCAGTGCATCCAAATAATGATGTTAATAAATCACAATCTTCTAATGATGCATTTCCTACAGCGATGCATATTGCAGCAGTAACAGCTATATATAAAAGACTGTTGCCAGTGTTGATTAATCTTAAGGATAATCTTGAAGCAAAATCCAATGAATTTAAAGATATTGTAAAAATAGGACGCACCCATCTTCAGGATGCCGTGCCAATTACTTTGGGACAGGAATTTTCGGGATATGTTTATCAGTTGAAAAATTGCATTGAAAATATTAAAGAATCAGTAAAAACTCTTTTCGAACTACCAATCGGTGGGACAGCTGTTGGAACCGGATTAAATACTCACCCTGAATTTTCTGGGAAAGCGGTTAAATATATAAATAAATTAACTGGCTATAATTTTGTATCAGCTGAAAATAAATATTGTTATATTGCGGCTCATGATTCATTTGCAGTACTAAGTGGTTCCCTAAAAACTTTATCGTGTTCATTGTTTAAGATTGCCAATGATATACGCTGGCTGGCGTCCGGGCCAAGATGTGGTATTGGCGAAATAATAATACCATCCAATGAACCCGGTTCTTCTATTATGCCTGGTAAAGTCAATCCCACACAATGTGAGGCTATGACCATGGTAGCAGCTGAAGTCATGGGATATGATACAGCAGTTGCTTTTTCATGTTCCCAGGGAAATTTTGAACTCAATGTATTTAAACCGCTGATTATATTTAATGTTATGCAGTCGATTAATATATTATCAGATTCTTCTGCATCGTTTACTGAATATCTGGTAAAAGGTATCAAACCGAATAAAAAACAGATTAAGAGTTATTTGAATAATTCTCTTATGCTAGTTACTGCCCTGAATGAAGTGATTGGATATGATAAAGCCGCAGAAATATCTCATGTAGCTTATGAAAAAGATATGTCATTGAAAGAAGCGTGTCTTAAACTTGGTTATCTCAAAGCAGAAGAATTTGATAAAGCTGTTGATCCAAATAAAATGGTTTAGTAACTACAAGATGGCTGAAAAAACTGATAAATTATATATTGGACACAGACAGCGATTGAGAGAACGCTTTATTGTTGGTGGATATAAAGCTTTCCAACAATATGAATTATTGGAACTTTTATTAACATACTCAATTCAGAGAAGAGATGTGAAACCTGTAGCTAAAATACTTGTCCAGAAATTTGGAAGTATATCTAAAGTATTTGATGCTGAATATAACGAACTGAAAAATATCACTGGAATAGGGGATTCCAGTGCTATTTTAATTAATTTATTTAAAGGACTTAGCATAGAATATCATGTAGATAAAGTTAAGGAGATGAAGCAGCTTTCTTCTCCTGGTAATGTTTACAGTTTTCTCGATTCGCTTATTTCAGGTTCAAGAGATGAAAAATTTGTTTCTTTATACCTGAATACAAAAAATAAATTGATAGATTATGAGATATCTTCTGAGGGTGTTGCTGACCATGCTGTTGTATATCCAAGAAAAATTATACGCAAAGCTTTAGAGTTAAATGCTACTTCTTTAATTATTGCCCATAATCACCCCAGTGGAGAAATAGCTCCCTCAAAAGAAGATATTTCTTTAACTGAAAGTATTAAATCTGTTTGCAGTACTATGGATATTTCTCTTGTTGATCACCTAATTATTGGTGATGGGAGTTATTATAGTTTCTGTAAGAATAATATGTTATAATAATGGTTAATGTTTAGTTGATAATTATGAAAATAAGGTTTTATAATGTTTAATCCCATTCCAAAAGTTGCTGCCATTCATGATTTGTCAGGGTTTGGCCGCTCTTCTCTGACAGTTGTAATTCCTATCTTATCAAATATGGGTGTACAGGTTTGTCCATTGCCGACAGCCGTACTTTCGACTCACTGTGAATATCAGGATTATAAATTTGTAGACTTAACTGATCATATGAAGGGTTTTATAGATCACTGGAAAAAGTTGAATATTAATTTTAATTCGATTTATAGCGGCTTTTTAGGATCTAAAGAACAAATTGAGATAGTTAAAAATTTTATTTCTGATTTTTCAAATGATAATACTTTTGTAACAGTTGATCCTGTATTGGGAGATGATGGAAAATTATATGGCCCATTTTCCGAAGATATGATAGGAGAAATGCGTTCATTGATAAAGTCTGCAGATATCATCACACCAAATATTACTGAGGCTGCTTTACTGCTGAATAGAAAATATAAAAACAATTTTTCTGAAAAGGAAATAAAACAGTGGCTGTTGGATTTATCTGGATATGGCCCTAAAATTGTAATTATCACAAGTGTACCTGATAATGCTGTTAATTCTAAAACAACATCTGTTGTAGCATATTCCAGAGAAGATAATAGGTTTTGGAAAGTTTCCTGTGACTACCTGCCTGCAAAATTTCCAGGTACCGGCGATGCATTCACAAGTGTTATAGTGGGAGCTTTGCTGCAGGGGGATAGTTTGCCAATTGCACTTGACAGGGCTGTACAGTTCGTTTCTATTGGAATTAGAGCTACTTTTGGATATAAATACGATACAAATGAAGGTTTTCTCCTAGAAAGAGTGTTGGGGTCTCTTTCTTCAAATGTACAGAGAAGCAGTTATGAACTATTGTCTTGAATTATTGTCCTGTATTTTTATTATTCTATAATTTTAATTTTGATATTTCTGCGATAATCTTTTTATATAAAGAGTGAAATAGCTTTTCTATATACGGTAGATTATTTTTAATTTCATCATCAGCATTTTTGAACAATCCTTTTGCAGGTAATCTTGTTGAAATTCTATTGAAAACCATAGGTATTCGGTCGATATCCATATAATCCCCAAACCAGTCATATTTGCAAATATGTTCCTGTACTGTTTTGGCTTTTTTACTAAAACCTGATGAATATAGAGATAAGTCTATCAATATTTTATTTATAAATTCAGAAATATCGGTGTCAGAATACATTTGCCAGTTTTTAGATAAAACGTAGTCAAAACCAATATCTATAATAATTCCTGCAATTTTTTTTCTTTTAGGAGATACTAGTTGTTTTGCCTTTTTATACTCATCAGAGGTATCAGTTAAAAAATCTATAGTATTATGTAGTTTCATACCTGCAACAATAAAATTTCGACTGTTATCTTTTAAATCTTTTGCAATAAAATCCCATAATATATTTACACAGTTTATTTTATTCTCAAGTTTTGATCCAAGGTGTGCGTGAGCTAAAAGATTCATAACTTAATTAATAAATTTTGTGTTAATTAATTATATTTATTTAGTAATATAGTCGGTTGGATATACGAAGTCCTTAAAATGAGTGATAACAGAATCTTAACTTTACAACTCCAACCATTATTTATTAAGCTGTTTTCTTTTTCTTTTTATTTTTCTTCTCTTCAAGATTCTTCAGTATATTCAGGTCATCTACATTCATGCCGTTAACCAGTTTGTGTTTTGTATATGCCCTTATTATGAAAATTATACCGAATATAATCATTGGTATTGAAAGCAGTTGTCCCATAGTTAACCAGCCCCACGCCAGATATCCCAGTTGAGGATCAGGTAATCTTACGAATTCGACTAAAAATCTAAAACATCCATAGAGTAGAAGGAAGAGGCCTGAGATAGCCATTCTTGGTCGAGCTTTCATTGAATAGATCCATAATACTATAAAGAGGACCACTCCTTCCAGCAGAAATTCATAAAGTTCTGATGGTTGTCTGGGCAGTTGAGTGGGATCTTTTGGAAATACCATAGCCCAGGGGAGGTTACTTACTTTGCCCCATAATTCACCGTTTATAAAATTACCTATTCTTCCCGCACCTAAGCCAATTGGTATCATGGGAACGATAAAATCACCTACTTGAAAGAAGCCTTTACCTGTTTTTCTAGCGAAAAAATAAAAGGCAATCATTACACCAATTAGCCCCCCGTGAAACGACATTCCGCCATCCCATACTTTGAACATATCTATAGGATGCATCATATAGAAACTGAGGTTGTAGAAAACTATATAGCCCAGTCTTCCGCCAAGAAGAACACCTATGATGCTATAGAATATAAGATCTGATATCTGCTCAGAAGTCCAGATTCCCTTAGATTTTTTAGAACGCCAAATTGCAAGTATCCAGGCTGAAATAAAACCTACTAAATACATCACACCATACCAGTGAATTTTGAGAGGACCTATTTTTAATATAACAGGGTTAATATCTGGAAATTGTATCATTTTTTACCTAGGTTAATTTTAGTTAATATCTGCTGTTATAGTTTTTGCTATATCAACTGCAGTAAAGCCTAATGATTCTCTTATCTTTTTTGGAGAGCCATGTGGTATAATATCGTTACTCCAGCCAAAATGTAAGATTTTCTTATGTTTTACATTAATCAGAATTTCGTCTACTATACTTGCTAAACCACCGGATTTACAATTATCTTCTATGGTAATAATAGGCATTTTTTTGGCCTTTTCTATAAGTAGTTTATCATCAAATGGTTTAAGAAATAAAGCGTTGGTTACTTCTGCATTCATACCTCGTTCTAAAAGGATTTCTGCTACAGCTACAGCTGTTTGACATTCATTTCCTGTTGCCCATATAGATAAATCTTTCCCTTTTTTTATTATATTTGCTTTTCCCCAAATAATATTACTAGAAACATAATTATGTTCAGGGACAGATGCTTTTGGATATCTGATAATAACTGGAGACTTCGAATCGTATGCCAAGTTTAACATTACATCCAATTCCTTATCATTCGAAGGTAATAAAATAGATAGATTAGGCAATGATTTCAAATATGAAATACTGTATATTCCGTGATGGGTTGGACCGTCTTCGACGATGCCGGATCTATCAGTGCATATAATTACAGGAAGGTTTTGTATGCAGATATCATGGTAAACACAAGCTAGTGCTCGCTGTAGAAAAGTAGAGTAAACTGCGAATACAGGACGCAGACCATTTGTCGCCATTCCAGCAGCAAAAACTACAGCATGCTCTTCTGCTATACCAACATCAAAAAAACGATCAGAATATTTTTCAGCAAATTCAGATAATGATGTTCCTGCACACATTGCAGCAGTAATCCCCACAACATCTTCATGTTTGTCAGCCAGTCTTACAATTGATTTGCCAAATGTTTCGGAAAAAGTTTTTTGGCTATTATTCTTTAGTGATTTACCTGTTTTTTTATCAAATTTACCTACGCCGTGGTATTTATCAGGTCTAAGTTCAGCAGGTTTATATCCTCTACCTTTTTCGGTCAATGTATGGATTATTACAGGTTTCTTAAAATCTTTAATTGAAGTGAATGTTTTGACCAGGTTTTTAATATCATGTCCGTCAACAGGTCCAATATATCTCATTCCCATTTGTTCAAATATCACACCTGGGACAATTATGCTTTTGGTTGCTTCTTCTATTTTACTGATTACACTGTGGATTTTACTTCCAATATTTGGAATTTTATCCAAAGAATTTTTAATTGAATTTCTGAACCTGTTATATCCTTTCCTTTGAATAATATCATTCAAATAATATCTGAAACCACCTACATTTTCAGAGATGGACATTTTATTATCATTCAATATTATAACAAGGTCATTAGTAACATGTGCTATATTGTTTAATCCTTCCAGTACTACTCCATTCGTTAAAGAACCATCTCCTAAAATTGCTACTATTTTCTCATCGGTTTTATTTTTATCTCTTCCAGCAGCCATTCCTAATGCGGCTGAAATAGATGTTCCTGCATGACCTGCACCAAAACAGTCATATCCTGATTCTTCTCTTGTAGTAAATCCTGAGCACCCTTTAAAGGTTCTTAATGAATTAAAAAAATCTTTTCTACCTGTAAGTATTTTATGAGTATATGTCTGATGGCTTACATCCCATACTAATTTGTCAGAAGGAGTATCAAATACATAATGTAAAGCAATAGTCAATTCTACAACTCCGAGGTTTGAAGCAAGGTGTCCGCCGTTATTTGAAGTAGTGGTTATTATTTTATCACGTATTTCTTGTGCTAGAAGTTCTAATTCATCCAGGCTTAACTGTTTTAAGTCTGCAGGATAATTAATTGTATTTAATATCGACATAGATTAATAAGTTATATATTAAGAAAATTTGATAACATTTTATGACCGTGTTCAGTCAATATTGATTCAGGGTGAAACTGAACACCGTATACTGGATATTCTTTATGCTTAATCCCCATTATAACACCATCTTCAGTTTTTGCAGTAATTTCTAACGAATCAGGAACAGTATCAGGATCAATTGCGAGAGAGTGATATCTTGTAGCATTAAAAGGTGAAGGTAACCCTTTAAATACATCAGTATTATTATGGTATATTTTTGAAGTTTTGCCATGCATTAGATAAGGAGCATGAACTACCTTCGCTCCGAACACCTCGCCAATTGATTGGAATCCAAGGCAAATTCCAAAAACTGGGATATTTTTTGTGCTGGCAATTTTGATTGCCTCGCATGAAATACCTGCTTTTTGTGGTGTACATGGGCCAGGAGATACGATGAGTGCATCCATCTTGTCATCAAAAAGATCTTTACAAGAAATTTTATCATTTCTGAAAATCATTATATCCTGTTCTAATTCCTTAAAATACTGAACAATATTATAAGTAAAAGAGTCGTAATTATCTATCATAACTAACATATTAGAAACCTATTTTGAAAAATATAAATAAATTATAATCTTATTTAATTTAATGGGTTAAACAAGTTTTATTTCTA
>DASCNA010000076.1:0-4140 GCA_036011305.1 Victivallales bacterium | reverse complement strand
CTATAGCGAAATGGAAACACCCGTTCTCATCCCGAACACGGAAGTTAAGCGTTTCTGCGGCGATGGTACTGCATTTAAGAGTGTGGGAGAGTAGCACGATGCCAGGGTCTTTTTTTGTGAACAAATAAATAAAACTAATTAATAAATCCTTTATTACATTATATATAAAGAAATAGATATGCATTTTTACCTGTTTGTCGATATAATTGATTATGGAAATCATATCAGGTAAATAAAAGAAAATAAATAATTATTCTCTTTTATGCAAAGTATTAATCTATTTCATTATATAATTTTATGAAGTTTAAAATAAGTTTAAGTATACTTTTTATAGTAGGATTAGCTGTTATTTTTATAATATCAATGTGTTCTTTAGCAGGCATTGCTGTTAATTCTGTTATAGGGTTGGGAAAAAATGCTGCTAATACTACTGCTGATTCTGTATATAAAGGAACTGCGCAATTATATTTTGAACATACTCTATCTATGTCAAGCAAATATTCATTACTATTTAATGAGGCGACTATTTTTGCAAAATTATTAGCTGATAATACTACTGCAAGTTTGAAATTATATAAATTCTATAACTATCCGAAGAATGATTATAATATACAGAAAAATATACATACAAATCCAAATGGTGTGGTAACAAATAAAAAAAACCCCAAATTTTGGTACTGGGGAGGTTCGAACAAAATTTCTTCGGATATAGCAAAGCAGATAAATTACTTATATCATTCAAAATCTATGATGAAGTATTTTGCAAATTATTATCCTGAGTTCTTTGGTGCTTTTATAATTAATTTTGACAATGATTATTTATTCGAATATTATGAAGACTCTTTTCAAAAATATGATATAAAATTTCCTGATAAAAAGGCTATCAAAAAATATTATTCATACATATTATCTACTAAAAACAATTGGACTAAAGTATATAGAGATATTTCTGGTAAATTTGTTATGACTACTTATTTTCCTTTTTATAATGACAAAGGTAAGGCGGTTGGACGAGCTGGGATAGACATTGATATGTCAGCACTCATAAAATCAATATCTTCATTTAATATAGCTGAGACAAATAGTATTAATTTGAAAAATGAGTTTAAAAAAAAGTCTAATAAAGCGAATCAAAAGATATTTTCATTTATAATTGATTCTGATGATTCAAGACTCATAAGTTTTCATAATAGATTCAAAAAAATGTTTGGACTTCCTACAACTAACAATCATGATAAATTAAACTACTATCATCAAACACTATTATTGAAACTTGATGATTCCTCTCTGGAATCTGTTAAAAAATTATCTAATAAGCTTCTTAATAGAAAAGAAGGTTATACAAAGTTGACACTAAATAATAATAATTCCTATATTATCTCTTTTACCAGAATGCATGTCACTAATTGGATTTTTGCGGCTGTGATTAGCACAGATGGGATGAATGAAAATATTAATAATGTAAAGAATCAAGTAAATATTGCTGTTCAAAAATTAACCCTGAATTTTATACTTATTTCAGGAACTTTTATATTAGTTGCTATTTTGGTAATCACACTGTTTTTTAGAAATATTCTGCTTGTACCAATTAAGAAACTAAAGACAACAGTTAATAGAATGCGCGATGGTGATTATAATATTTCACTTAAGGAATCCGGCGCAAAAGAGATAGCTGATTTAATAGTTTCATTTAATTTTTTAGGTAAAGAATTAACTAATCATACAAATGAACTGCAAAATGAGGTGATGGAAAGAGAAAGAGTTGAAAGTGAAATATTTGTAGCTAAAAAAATACAAAATTCCATTCTCCCACAGATAAATAAACTCTTCAACAGGAGTGAATTTGAACTGTATGCAGAGTTAGTTCCTTCACAGATAGTAGCTGGAGACTTTTACGATTATTTTATGCTGTCTAAAGATAAAATAGCTTTTCTAGTTGCAGATGTTTCAGGTAAAGGTATATCTGCTGCTTTTTATATGACTGTAGCAAAATCTGTTATCAGGGATACATGTCTCCAATCCCAAAGTGACCCAGCAGAAGTTATGACTATAGTTAATAAAACTCTTTGTGAAGAATATGGCATTGATATGTTCATTTCAGTTTTTTTAATTTATTATGATTTAAAGACAAATACAGCTAAATTTTCAAATGCTGGTCATCCTAATATTATAAAAATAGATACAGAGGGAAAAATTGAAGAAATAGGTATTATGGGAGAACCGGTATTAGGATTTATGCAGGCTGCACAATATCATTCAAACAGCAGGGAAATAAAAATTGACGACACATTAATACTTTACACAAATGGATTATTAGATGCTAATAATCAGAATGGTGTTTTTTATGGGAAAAACAGATTTAAAAAGTTTATTAAAAAGCAAGAAAGAAAATCAGCCCATGAGCTATCCAATAATATATTAGATGATGTTAAAAAATTTGCCGATATTAAAAGATTTGATGATATGACAATTTTGGTTTTTATCAGAAAAAATTAATAAATTATATAGATTAGAAAAAATGCTTAAATTAAAAAATATAAAATTGAACACAGTATTTATAACTGGACTTGTACTTATACTCGGTTCTTCAATGATTTTCTTGGCATTTGCTGCAGTCGAATCGATAATAAGTCTTGGTGCATATGCTACTAATGAAGTTGAAGAAGTTATTACAAAGCAGGCGTCTGAATTGTTTTTAACAAAAACCAGATATAAGGCAAATGAATATTCATTAATATTTTTAGATGCTGCTAAGCTTGCTAAAGTGTATGGTAATCAAGTTGCTTTTATTTACGAAAATATTGATAAGTTTAATTTTGATAAAAAAATATTGACAACATATCAAAATAAGTTCTTTAGAAAAATTGCTAAGGGAAATTTGTACAATAAAACAAAAAGTAATATATATACAGTATATGCTGGTAAGGAGAAAAAAGTACCTTTAAAAATAGCTAAACTTTCATTTTTACTTTCTTTTTTAAATCCATTATTTAAGAATATTGATAATTCTTCAGATATTTACCTAGATGTTTTTTTAATGATTTTCAATGATAATTTACTTGTTAATTATCAAAAAGGAGATGAACTCTCTTTTTTGAAATTTGCAAAAGATGAAAGAGCTTATTTAATTAGTGCAAAAAAAGAAACTTTAGATGGAGGACGAACAGAGTTAGAAGTTTCTCCACCAAGTAAACCACAAGCAGGGAATATAATTCTTACATGTGGCTATAGACGTTTTGATTTAGCAGGAAAATTAATAATTTATGCAGGTATTGATATAAGCTTATTATCGTTAACTAAAAAGATACTAAAAATAAATAAATCAATTTCTAAAACAAAGGAAAATATTTTTTCATTTATATTTGATAAAAAAAATAGGAAAATTATTGCTTGTCCAAAATATCTTGTAAATGCTAGTAAATTTGAAACGGATATATATAATAGACAAGTCTTCATTGGGAATAAAAATTATGCTGCTGTCGTATCAATAAAGTATAAAGATATGATCGATCCATCTTTTTTTAAAGAAATAAACATAAAATCTAAACTTACAAAAAATGGTATTTTGCATACTAGTTATAAGAATAAAAAATATATTGCAGCTTTTTCAAGGATGAAGTTTAACGATTGGGTGTTATGTACGGCTGTGCCTGTAGATTTATTACTTAAACCTGTTAATAAAACCAGAAATATGATGAAATCTACAATTTCAGGTTTTAAAATGAATTTCATGTTTTTATCAGGTTTTTTTCTTATGATTTCTATATTGCTTATAGTTATTTTTTTCCGAAAATACTTAATAATACCAATAGTTAAATTTAGAAATAGAGCAGTAAAAATGGGAGAAGGTAACTTTGGTGCTTCAGTTTTATTGGAAGGTACATCAGAAATAAAAGATCTTGGACTTTCATTTAACAGCCTTGGCGGTGAATTACGTACCTATATGAAAAATGTAGAAAAAGAAATTGCAAAAAAGACTAAAGTGGAAAATGAAGTTAAGGTTGCCCGTCAGATACAGCAGGCTATATTACCTAGAATTACAAATACTTACAAAAATATAGGAATTGAGTTGTTTGCAGGATTGGATCCGGTTAAAGATGTAGCAGTTGATTTCTATGATTTCTTTTTTCTTTCTGAAAA
>DASCNA010000075.1:0-17705 GCA_036011305.1 Victivallales bacterium | reverse complement strand
ATGATTAGAGCGAAATAATTATAAACGGCTCTTTTGATTAAAAACTATCAGAATTATTGGGAAAAGATGCAGAACTCAACTATGAACATTTTCATCCTAAAATATAAAACATAAAATTTACAATATTATTAAATATAGGAAAAATAAAAAGTGAGTAATAGACTAGATGAACTTTGTATAAAAGCGACAGAATCTGACAATGGTAAAATTCTTGATGAAATATTTTCGATTCTATCTGACACTGAAACCATAACAAACGATATGCAAGAAAGCTTATCATTAATAATAGAATCCTGGCAGGAGCACCCAAAAGATAGCCCGAATAAAACTGAATTTATTCTTAAGCTCTCATCATTATTAACTACAAGCTTTCAACTTTTAAGAACGATTTTACCATCAATTATAAAAAAGAAACTCAAGCCAGGAGTAAATAAAGCTACTGCTATTAAGGCTTTGGGAATAAGAATGAATAATGTTCCTTTTAAACAGGTTTATAAACGCTACCTAAATATTCAAGTTCTTGAATCAGATAAATATTACTATAATAATGCATCCAAATCATGGGGAATTGTTGGTGATATTGACTGGATAACTGGCTCAGTCTCTCTTCTTAACTTCAACAAATTTAAAATTCATGAAGTTGATCTTGACTCAGTACTTGATCATACATACCTTTTTACTCCTACAGACAAAATACTAAAACTATTTAAGGCAAAAACTGCCCCTACAAAATCTGAAGCATATAGTATATTAGACTCATTCTCAGTTCGCCCAATAAGTAAAAGCAGTTTAAAAAATATCTTACTGGAAATGTTTGTTCCTAAGTTTTATACATTCGATTCATTCGAAAAATGGTGGAAAAGCAGTGATGTTAAAGTAGACAATGGAAGAGAAGAAAATATTACTTTAGAAAAATCAAGAAGTATACAGGAACTATATAATTATGTAAACTCTGCAGGCGCAAAACTTGAACTGTCTGATGATGCAAAAATTAAAGCTTCAAAAATTTTAAATCTGATCAGACTGGGTTCATCCACAAAAGAATTTGTAATGTGGGCAGAAATAATCTCAAGAATTTTTAAATTTTATAATCAAAAAGAAATAGACTTACTAATACCTGAAGATGATGAAGTATTTGAAACAGTATGGCCTGAGTCAGTTTCTGTAGAAGACATTATATGCATTGAAATCTGGACTAAACTAAAAGCCGTACATCTGCCTCAATGGATTAAAATGACAAAAGAAGCTAATGGTGAGGATTATTTAATAAATATTTTAACTTCCCTTCCATGGAAAGTATGGCCGTCATTTACTAATGAGCTCAAACTTGAAAAACTTGATGAAATTTTCTCAAAGCTAACAAGAATAACTAACCCTGAAACTTTGCTATGGATATGGAAAAATAAAGCAAAGGTCAGGAATGAAAATTTATCAAAATTGAGATACACAAATGTATTCCCTGCAATATCCAGAAATAAACAGGGTGCTATTTGGCAGGCTGCCCAAAAAGAACTTAAAAAACTAACATTAGAAAATGCTGAATTTCAAAAACTAATACTTGGAGATAAAGAAGAAGCTGATATTTTGGGACTAATTGAACTTCTGAATAACTCTTTAGTATTTATACCTGCAGAGAAACAGAGTATTATTGTAAAAATTTCAAGATTATCAAAAGAAATAAAAAATATCCTTGAATCGGATAAAGCCAAAAAACTTATAACTCATAAGCAGAATAAAAAAACAGAAAAAACTAAGGATGAAGTATATATTACTTCTGTTAAATCATTCAATGAAAAACTAAGTGAACTCCAGAATATTATAAATAAAGAATTACCTGAAAATACCAGAGCTATTGCTACAGCCAGAGAGCATGGAGATTTAAGAGAGAATGCCGAATTTGCCGCTGCAAAAGAAAGACAAAAATTCTTAAATGAACATAGAGCTCTGCTTGAAATAAGAATAGCAACTACACAGCCTACTGATTTTTCTGATATTACTGTTGGAGA
This sequence comes from Victivallales bacterium, assembly GCA_036011305.1. Taxonomy (GTDB): domain Bacteria; phylum Verrucomicrobiota; class Lentisphaeria; order Victivallales; family GWF2-38-69; genus DASCNA01. Next base: position 15,699 of record DASCNA010000075.1, on the reverse strand, counting down.
TAGTGTTATAGTCGGCAGTACTACAACTTTGACTTATGACAATAATAAAACTGAAACTTATTACATTCTAGGAGCCTGGGACAGTGATCCTGGCAAAAACTATGTTTCTTATGAAACCGAATTAGGTCAGAGTTTAGTAGGACAGAAACTTAATACTAAAGTAACACTTCCAAATGGTACTGAATGTAAAATAACAAAAGTTTCTTCTCTTCCGGAAAAAATTATAAAGGAATTAACAATAGAATAATTTAAATGCTGTTTCGTCATTATTTGAGATCAATTCTTGAATGGAAGCACCAAATCAGTTTCAAAAAACGTAAAATCATTTTTGAAACTGATAATTTTGTAGCAACAGAGTATAATATTTACTCGCCTAAAATATTTACTAATACTAGTATTATATTTTTTTCAGATACACATTTCAACGAGAATAACCTTAAAAAGAAGGGTGAACTTTTAAATTTAATCAACTCATTTAAGACAGATTTAATAGTTTTTGGAGGTGATTTAGTTTCATACAGTAAAAACTTACCTGAATCAATTGATTTTTTAAAAAACATAAACCATAAAGCAGATAAACTTGGAGTACTAGGAAACTGGGAATACAGAAAAAAAAACTGGCCCGGCAGCATTGATTTTTGGATAGACAAATTTCACGAAGCTAATTTTAATATTTTGTCTGATAAATGTTATGAAAAAAACAATATCAAATTTTACGGTTTAAATTATAATCAAAAAAGTGCTTTCAAGAAGACTATTTCAGATTCTGATAAATTCTCATGTCTTATATCACACATACCTGATACAGCAGCAGATTACATCAGACATAATGATTTAGTATCCATAGATTTAATTTTATCAGGCCATACCCATGGAGGGCAGATAAGAGTGCCTTATATAAACTCTTTTGTCCATTCATTACTCTTTGGGAAGACATTTGAATATGGTTTATACAAAAACAGACACTTAAATACTGAGTTAATTATAACAAACGGTATTGGAAATAATGATATTTTTGATTTAAGATTATTTTGTAAACCTGAAATAGTAAATTTAAAAATACATAGTATCTGATAGAATATTAGATATAATTTATGATTAATTAAAAACAATTAAAGGTTAAAACAAAATGAATATTAACAAATCACCTTTTCTATTTATATTTTTACTCTTAATATTAGCCGGCTGTCAATCACTGCCACCCGGTACACCGCCTAAAGGCCCCATTGTTGAGATTAAGCAGGTCACGGATGCTCCTATCGACTCTAAACAGGCTACAAACATAATGATTACTGCTATAGCTACTACTTCTCCTTTAGCCATGAAATCTAAACCGCCGAATGTTGAACTAGTTGAAGATAAATTTCCACCAAAATTAAAAGATGAATTAAACTTTTTTACCTTATCTGTTTTAAAAGGGTTATTGGCGATGAATATGATCAATTTTAATCCTACAATAAGATTTGATTATAGATTATATTCAATATTTAGTAGATCTCCTGTTAGAAATAAAAGTGAATTTGATATAATAAACTGGAAATTATTTCTAATCGCTCTCCCTGAGAATCAACTTATATGGGAGCATTCCACCAAAATGAAAATACCAATTAAGAATGAGGAGATTAATTAATCATGCATAACAAAATTATTTATCTTTCGTTCTTTTTGTCTATTTTATTATGCACAAATTTAATGGCAAAGCCAAATTTTACATTATCTTCAAAATCATTTGACAATAACGGCCAAGTGTCAGCAAAATATGTCAGCACAGATATGCCTGGAGGAAGAAACGTATCTCCTGACATGCAATGGAAAAATCCTCCTAAAGGAACAAAATCATTTGCCCTGACATGCATAGATATGAGTCCAATTGCCAAATTGTGGGTGCACTGGATGGTTTTTAATATTCCTGCAGATATTAATCATATTTCAGACGGAGCATCCGGCAATGATTTACCAATGGGATGCTATGAAGCTTTAAACAACTTTGGTTTTGAAGGATATGGCGGGCCTCAACCTCCGGCTAATACCGGTTACCATAGATATGTATTCACAATTTTTGCTCTCAATACAGCTTATATACATCCCGACAAAAAAAAATCAGGTTATAAATACTTTATGAATTTAATTAATAAACATATTATCGCCAAAGCCAGCATAGAGTGCTTTTATAGATAATGGTCAGATACAATAAAAATCAACTGTTTTCATTATACTTAGCTTTGATTTGTGATATTACATAGTCAATCATAATAAGTGTAACGGCTTTAGGTGTCCGCCATTTACCCCATGTAAAAATAAACCCCATTTTTTCATTTTTCTCAACAATTAACCTTATTTCATCTCTTCTGGTTTTATTTATAAATTGCACTTTCCTTTCTTCATATTTATCTATTTTTCTGATTACAAATTTTTTCTGTTTAAACTCTCTTAACTTTGAATCAAATTTATTTTTATCTTTACCGCTTAGATCAAAAATAGGGATTACTGTATTTTCTATTTTCACTCCATCGTTATAATAAGTTAGTCCATAATATCTACCAGTGATAGTTCTTTTATAGGGACCCTGTTTATAAGTTAATGTCATTACAGAATTAATTTTTGCAGGCTGAAATTTCTTTAAAGCAATCTTTTCCAATTTAGCCTTTAATTCTTTTTTTGACAGAGGGAATTGTTTTGCAATAAGCTGATCAATACTTTTGTTAATTTTTACAAAATTTACGATTTCAGGTTTATCTTTGGAATGCATTCTATAAATATCATTAACTTCGTTAATTATCTCTTTTTTTACTTCACTACGGCTTATATTACTTCCTTTATCAACATAAGAATAAATTATCTTTTCAATTTTCTGAATTTTCTTTTCTGAAACAGTATTGGCTTTTCTATTTCCAATTATAGATGCTGCTTTTTTAAGATTATTCATTGGAACAGTTTTAGTATTTTTATTCTCTGAGACAGGTACTTCATTAGCAACTGCAAAAGCTGAATCTATGATTAAAGAGAGCAATAGGAAGGAGAAAAATAACAATTTTAATGATTTCATTTTTGTATACATATTGATTTTAACTTTATATTAAATATTTTTATTATCTATACTGATATACAAACATTATAGTAACTTAAATATTATTGTGCAAAGAGAAATAAAATGTCTAAAGAAAAAATATTGAATTATACAGAAAAACTTAGTAAAGAACAAATAGATCAACTTTATGAAATATTGAACCAAAGAGGATATAATTTTTCTCAAAAGCAGTATACACACTGGATATGCACCCTCCCAGACCTCGTTATTTCTGCTTATCTGTCAGGAAAAGTTGTAATACAAGGAAAAGGGACAGAGGATTTTGTTTTATTCACTCTGGAACCCTCAATACTGAAAAAGGCTTCACTGGGCTACGATAATTTAACAGAAGAAGCCAATAATAATGAGACCCAATTTTGCCCACATATAGGAATAGATGAAAGCGGTAAAGGTGATTTTTTCGGTCCATTAGTAATCAGTGCAGTATTTGTAGATAATAAAACTAAAGATGAACTTCTTAAAATTGGCGTCAAAGATTCAAAAGCAATTAAAAATGATAAACTGATTTCTAATATAGCCGACAAAATCAAAAAAATTGTACAAGGAAAATTCAGTATAGTTGCAATTGGCCCTGAAGCCTATAATAACCTGTATTCAAAAATCAGCAATTTGAACAGATTGCTGGCATGGGGGCATGCTAGATCATTAGAAAATATTCTATCAAAAGACATAGACTGCAATATGGCAATAGCAGATAAATTTGGTAATGAAAAATTAATTCTAAATGCATTAATGAAAAATGGGAAAAATATTAAACTTGTTCAGAGAACTAAGGCTGAATCAGATATTGCTGTGGCAGCTGCTTCAATAATTGCCAGAGCAGAGTTTGTCAGAAGAATAAAAAAACTTGGTGATGAACTTAATATAGTCCTACCTAAAGGCGCAAGCAGTAAAGTTTTAGACACATCAGTTAAAATAATAGGAAAATATGGACAGGACAAATTGAATTCATTAGCCAAGTTGCACTTTAGAACTTATCAAAAAGCTATTGATTTATATAATAAAAAATAATTTTATCACTGATTATATATTCTTCTGGTTTACTTCCTGCACAATATCGCGGCATATGCTCCGTCATTATTAATTGAAGGAAGAAGTAACTGCTGTTTTTCCAAGTAAAACTCATCATTATTACTTATAAAATCTGATACCTGTTCAATATTCTCTTCTTTCTCAATACTGCAGGTACTGTATATGATTCTGCCTCCATGCTTTACTAATTTTGCAGAAACTGATAATATCTGTTTCTGTAGCAATGTTATTTCGGTTAATTTTTTATTGGTAAAATTCCACATAACGTCAGGACGCCTTCTAATTACACCGGAATTTGAACATGGAACATCCAAAAGTATTAAATCAAATTCATTTGCCTTAAATGAATTATTAAAAGCATCACAATGTACAGTTTTTATATTTTCCCTGTTGTATTTTAATATATTCTCATTAACTCTTTCCAACCTTTTAGCTGATCTGTCCGATGCAGTTATTTCAGCATCGGGAAATAGTTCGGATAGCATTAGTGTTTTTCCTCCAGGCGCTGCGCAGAGATCCAATATTTTTTCGGGATTTATGTCTAATAAAAGTTCGCCTCCCATAACAGCAGCAGGATCCTGGATATAAATTTTACCTGTTTTTAATAAATCAGATTCTATTATCTTTGCTGGGGTTTCAGATTTATAAAAAGTAAAATGATTTAGATAATTTAAATTATGAACTTTTTGAAATTCCATTCCATTCTTGACTGTAAGCTCAAATTTATTGATAGCTCTGAATGTAAATTCAGCTTCTTTTGCCAATGCATCACATATTTGTATAAACTGATTCTCAGTAAAATTTAATTTCCATCTGTCGTATAATGGTTTAGGCAATTTTTTTATTACATATTCAGGTTGGATATTATTCTCTGAAGTAGTAGATTTTTTATATTCAATTGACTTTCTAATTATTGCATTGACAAAATTTGCTGAAACCTTCCCTTTTCTCTTTTTAGTAAAGCTCACTGCTACATCAACCACAGCATAATCAGGAATACCTGACTGATAAAATATCTGTACTAATGCCACACTTATTACTCTCCTTAGAAAAGGCTTAACTTTTTTAATCGCTAAACTGTTAATACAATAATCAATCTCAGTTTTGTTTCTGAAATAATTAAATAATATTGACACAACTGTTTTATAATTTGGTTCTTCTGATCTGATAAATTTATAATCTAAAAAATCATCAAGGCTGCTTACCATTTCACAATATTCTATGCCTTTTACTGCTGAAGCTAATATTTTTTCAGGTATTTTTATCATAACATCAATTATCTAATAATGTTAAATTATAATTATTCTTTTAATTTATATTAAACTTTAATCTATTTATAGCTATCATACATATAATATTTTTTAATAATAAAATAGGACTCTCTTAGTCAAATATGTATTTAAAAATAATTATCTTAGCTGTAATTCAGGGAATAACCGAATTTCTTCCAGTAAGTTCATCAGGCCAGTTAGCTATTTTTGGAAAACTATTAGACATTCAGGATTCAGAAACATTACTTATTACAGTAGTTCTGCATGCGGGGACACTACTGGCAATCATAATTTATTATTTTAATGTGCTATTATCTTTATGCCTCATGAAAAATAGAAAAATTATATATCTCATTATCATCGGAACAATACCAGCAGTTATCTTTGGTCTTTTTCTTAAAAAATCAGGAATCGCAGATAAAATGTTCTCTAATCTATTTATACCAGGTATTGGACTGTTAATAACAGCCACCTTACTCAAATTTGGTATAAATAAAAAAACTGAAGGTATAAAAGAGATAGACCAGTTAACCTTTAAAGAATCACTTTTAATCGGAGTTTTTCAAGCTTTTGCCATTTTCCCCGGAATATCCAGATCAGGCTCAACAATTATTGGTTCATTAATGCAGAAACTTAATAGGAATGCCGCCGCTACTTTTTGCTTTTTACTTGCCATTCCAGCTATTGGCGGTGCCTCTTTTCTAGAATTACTTTCAGCACTTAAGGATAAAACAACTTATCAAGCCGAAACATATGGAGCATTAATATTAGGCTTTCTCATTTCAGCAATCGTTGGATATTTTTCACTAAAGATTTTATTAAATTCATTAAAAAAAGGCAACCTAAATCCTTACGCTTATTATTGCTATGCAGCTGGTATCATAGCTATTGCCTGGCAATGCGTTGTCATGATTAACTAATTTTTTACAAAAATTTATATTCAATAAGTTGAAACACTACATAATTGAGATATTTTAACAGTCCCAAAATAAATAAATATGGCGGTTGTAGCTCAGTTGGTTAGAGCGTCTGGTTGTGGTCCAGAAAGTCGCGGGTTCGAATCCCGTCTACCGCCCCATTTTATCTCATTCATTTTCATACATTTACATATCAATAATATAATTTCAAATTTGGTTCTATTGCTCCATTACATCTTGTAAATTATGATTCATATTAATCTAAGAATCCTTGAAAAATAAAATGATGACAATTATTAATAACAAGTATATAATTTAATAGGTTAATTATTAATAAAGTAAGGGATGTCATAATATGTTTGCCAGTATTGCTATTGTAATAATTATTGTGTTGATTATTGTCGCTGTTAAAAAATATGGCAAGAAAAAATAGTTTTTACAGAATTAGTAGATAAAAAAGAATAGTATACTAATAAGTCTTTTCTATATTCTATCTAATAATAATTTAAAAGAACGATTTCCTGATCGATCGCAGAAACCTATAAGTTTATAAGTACTCATGTGTTGAGTCTCATCACTCCTTGTATTTTTACGAGTAACTACATGATTTCTGGTAAGCATAGAGGTCATGCTCATTGATATGAGCATGTTAGGCTAACAGAATTAACTATATTTCTTCCTCATTTCTTTGCCTCATAAAATGCTTTGTATACTTTTCTGAGTACGTCATTAATCTTGTCATTTTTCCCTGTATATTCTGTTTTGCCTAGACTGATAGTAAAATTAATAATCTTATCTTCAAAAGCAATATTCAGTTTTTCAGTTTCATATCTTATACATTCAGCTAGAACATTAGAGGAGAAGTCTTACATCAAGAAAACTTTAAGAAGTTCTTTCATAATATTATTTAATTTTTTTACAATACTAACAATGAATTAAGAATTTTTATTAATACACTCAAGATGTTTATTTAATATTTCCTGACATTCTTCTTCCGATAATTTATCAATTACATGAATCAGCTCTGGAAATGGTAACGCTCTTAATTTATGATCAGGGCACTTTGCCGGATTTCCTCCTAAAATAATACATTCATTTGATAATAACTTTACCACATGTTCTTTTATTGGATTTTCGAAAAGATCTGATTTTATGTTGAAATCATCCATGTATTTTTTGGAAATGTCAAATATTGGATCCACGTTATTATTAAATATATCTACAATTTTGGGTTCAAACTGTTTTCCTTTCTGAAGGTTAATCTCTTTTAATGCATCCTCCAGGCTCCATGCCTGTTTATATACTCTTTCATGTATCAGGGCATCAAAAACATCTGCAATAGCTGTAATTCTTCCGAATATATGTATATTTTCACCTGATATATTATTTGGATAGCCGGAACCATCCCATTTCTCATGATGCTGAAGGCTGATTATGGCTGATGCTTTAAATAATTCTCTTTGAGAGTGCTGCATTATTGAGTGACCAATGATTGTATGAGTTTTAACTAGTTCAAATTCATCTTTTGTCAATTCTCCAGGTTTATTTAAAATACTATCAGATATTCCTATTTTACCTATATCATGCATTGGTGATGCTTTTCTGAGTAAATTCGCATCCTCTTGAGAAAGACCATATTCAATAGCTATAAGATAGGAAATCTCTGCAACACGTTTTACATGATTACTAACTTCGCGTGATCTATTTTCCACTACTGAACCTAGTATTTGTAATATGTCCATCTGTGTATTTTCAATTTCATGTGAAAGTTGTCTTATCTCATAAGTCTGTATTTCAAGTCTTTGCTTAGCGTTGAAGCGTTCTGTGTTATCAACGATAAAAACAATATATTCACCTGGAGTATTTTCGAATTCAGAACCTCCTATAATAATAGGAACACGATGACCGTCTTTATGAATATATTCTTTTTCAAAAGGAGTCCAAAAACCATTTTTCTTAGCCTCTTTTATCGCTTTTTTATCTAAGCATGCAAACTCAGGAGGTGTTAATTTCCTCCAGTCTATTTTACCTTCATCCAGTTCTTGCCTGGAATAGCCTATAATTTTTAATAGTGTATCATTCATATCAACAATTTTACCATTAACATCTGAATGTAAAATCCCTATAAAATTTGAAGATTTCCATCTTTCAAACCTTTCAGCACTGATTTTGAGCATGTCTTCCATTTTTTTACGTTCGCTGATGTCTACTCCCAAACCTATCAGGTAAGGTTTTCCATTACACTCTTTGCGTAATCCGGTAAAATAATACGGTATTCGCTTACCCTGTTTTGTTACCAATTCCGCTTCTGCAATCGCAGAACCATCGCTAAACACCTTTTTCATCCGATTTTCAATAAGTGCCTTATCTTTACCATCAAAGAAGTCTGTCCCATACATTTTTTTTAACTCATCTGCAGAATATCCCGTAACAGTTTCCCATTGTTTGTTCCATTGAATAAATTGTTTTTTGTCAAAAACATAAAAAAGGCCAGGAAGGCTATTAATATAATCTTCGATTAATAATTTCTCTTTTTCTATCTCTTCCTCTGCACTCTTTTGCTGAGTAATGTCCTTGATGAAAGAGTATATATATTCTCTGTCTTCGGAAAGCTTTAAAGCGACATCAACATCAATTATTTTCTCGTCTTTTCGCTTGTATTTAGTTTGAAACCTGTCATAACCTTTCTTTTTCACATTGCTGATGTGCTCTAAAAACATTTTTTGAATCTCAAGACTTTCTAATTCTGCTACCGACATATTAATAAGCTCATCGCGAGTATAACCGATCATTCCGCAATAAGCATCATTTACCTCCAGAAATCTGCCTTTATTATCAACCCTAAAGAAACCATCCAGTGAATTTCGAATAATAGAAGAGTATTTTTCTTCACTTTTTTGTAACGCCATCTGTGAATTCTTGCGTTCAGTGATATCTCTGGCTATCCCTATCGCATATTCCTGATTTTCATGAGATATTAGTTTACAACTGACCTCTACATAAAATGTTGTCCCGTTTTTACGTCTAAGCATACCTTCAATCAATATATTTTTCTTTTTCTGTAATTTTTTAATAAATTCATTCCAGGCAGATAGATTGGGAAGCATAACGTCAATATCAGTAATTCTCATAGAGAGCAGTTCTTCTCGCGTATATCCTAATGAAAGAGCTGCCTGATTATTGATATCTATAATTTGGGAATTATCAGGATTAATAATGAATATTGCATCGTTTGAATTGTCAAGAAGTATTCTGAACGTATTCAAATTTTGTTCATTCTTTTTCTTCTCGATTGCACTTAAAACAGCACTCCCCAAACGTTTGATATGTTCCTTAATTACATAATCATCCGCACCTGATTTAATACATTCAACAGCTGTTTCTTCATTCATGGAACCAGTTACAATGATAAAAGGGACAAATGGGCATTTGAGATTTTTGATTTTTAAAGCAGATAGCCCATCGAAACCTGGTAATAAGAAATCAGATATAATAATGTCAGGTTTAAAGGTATCCAGTGCATGAACAAAATCCACTTCCGTGTCAACTACCTCAACTGTATAGCTTTTCAGAACTGTTTTAAGTTCTCGCTTTTCAAGTTCTGCATCAGAAGACAAGTCTTCAAGAATAAGAATTCGTATATTTTCATCCATAAAGTAACCTTCTATCTTTTTCTAAAAGATAAATTTTATTTAGGATTTTCGTTAATTATCAGCCAGTATAGATTTAATTGGTTCACCATTTTTACGAATTTATCATAATCAACAGGTTTGACTACGTAGCTGTTGACACCTATATCGTAAGCAGTATTGATATCAGAATTTTCTTTAGAAGAGGTCACAGCTACAACAGGTAAATTTTTGGTTATATCATTTGATTTTATCTGTTTTAAAACATCCAATCCGCTTATTTTAGGAAGTTTTAAGTCTAAAAAAATTACAGTTTGCATTCCTGTGGATAGACCTTTTCCGGCATATTTCCCCCTAGTAAATAAAAAATCCAGTGCCTCTTCACCATCTTCTAGTAAAATGAGGCGATTCGCCAGTTTATTTTTTTTCAAAGATCGAATCATTAATTCGGCATCACTTGGATTGTCTTCAACAATTACGATATCCACCTTATTATTCATTTCAGATTTTCCTATTAAAGTATTCTGTTACATTTACGAAATGAGATTAAATAATTGTCCATCATTTCACCTTATAAATCAATTATGAAACATATTTTTGCCTTTTACTTCTATGTTTTGGGCAGCATAAAATAAAACTCAGCACCTTTATCAACACTACTAACCGCCCATATTTTTCCATTGTGACGTGAAATAATGCGAAGCGCCAAGGCCAGGCCAACACCTGTTCCTTTAAATTCTTTTTCACTGTGCAGGCGCTTGAATACAGCAAAAAGGTTATCTTTATATTTCATATTAAAGCCTGTGCCGTTATCTTTTATACAATAAGTGAATTGGTTTTTCTCTTTTTTGCAGGAAATAGAAATTACAGGTTGTTTGCGATTAGATGAAAACTTGACAGCATTTGAAATAAGATTTATCCACACCTGCCGCATCATATTAGTATCGGCTTTTACTCTAGGCAAATCTGTAATGGTAATCTCTATTTTTTCACGCTCTTCTTCTGTCGTTATTTCATAATATACTGAGTTTGCCATATTTTTCATATCAATTGATGAATAGACGAGAGAAGCACGTCCTAAACGGGAAAATCCTAACAGATCATCAATAAGATTGCCCATTTTACTAGCGTTTTCCTGAATTACTGATCCTATTCGCAGTCCTTCTTCATCAAACTTGGAAGCATATTCCTCAATTAGAATTTTAGTAAAACCGTTTATAGCACGCAATGGTGCACGCAAATCGTGGGAAACTGAATATGAAAACGATTCAAGTTCTTTGTTTGTATCTTTCAATTGTTCCCTTTGAATTTCCAGTTCAAGGGTTTGTTTCTTCTGGTTAGTAATATTGGATTCAATAGACGTAGTCATTTCATTAAAAGAATTTGCCAGAGAAGCAAGTTCATCTCCGGATTTTACATGGAGCTTAGTTGAGTAATCACCTCTTTTGATTTTTTGTGCAGCAGAATTCATAACAACAATAGGTTTTGAGATTTTTCTGACAATCAAAAGTATAATTAGAAGAATAATCAAAGCAGAAATTAAAAAAATAACTATCAGATATTTTAGTAAATTATAAATCTCCATATTAAGTTCAGATATATTCTGCTTACTGACAAACCCCCATTTTGTTCTAGGTATATAAGTATATGCAGCCAAAATATCATTTCTGAGATAATCTTTTGTAATTGTAATTCCTGTTTGCCCCTGAGAAGCTTTTAATGCAGACTCGGCAGTTATCTTAAGTTTCAACGGAGCGTCCTTATACCAGCGTAATTCATTCAAAGCAATTACATCTTTATTTACAATCAGAGTCTCTCCGGTCTCACCAAGACCGACTCTGTTCATCAGCAAAGGATAAAGAGAATAATTCAAATCAATTCTTAAAACCAGGATACCGACTACTTGCCGTGGTCCGCCCGGTATACTGAAAACGGGAACGGAAAAACTCATTTCATTATCTCCGTTTGTATTTGAATAATAAATGTCTTTTATAAAGATTTCACCAGTCTGTAAAGGAATCTTAAAATAATCATCATTGGATTTATCTATTCCTTCATATTCAGGATTAGTAGATATTTCAATAACACCTGTTCGAGGATTAATCAGAAATATCTCGCGATAGGCGTCATAGTATTTTAGATATCGGCTTATTAGCATTTTGGCATTCTTTCTTTTCTCTAAATATTCAGAAGAGTTAGATTCTTTATCCAAAATCATAGCTAATTCTCTAATCGTCATATTTTCTGAAATCGCCTTTATATCTCCTAATCTCTCATCTAACCAATAGTCCAGTTTTACCACTTTTAAATCACGAATTGCGGTGAGTTTGTCAAAAAAATCCTGCTTGATCATTTCTCTAGTGTAAAAGAAAGTTAAAACAATACAGATAAATAAAGGAATTAACGTCAGGGCGAGAAACCAGAAAGTAAGCCGAGCCCTAAGAGTTTTAAACTTTAATCTTTTCATTTTCCTGTATTGTTATTATTAATTTTAATTAGAACATCCGATGAAAAAATCTCACTTGTATTAATTCTTTTTGAGAGCAATCCTTTGGAAATCATAAAATCCACGATCACTTGAGAGTATTTGTAAATATTTTTATCTGACTTAGGATCAAAGACAACTTTATTCATTTTAAGATTGGGGGCTATCAAATCTTTTTGAGACAGCTTATATTCTTCGGGACTGATATTTTTGACGGATGAAATAATTTCGGCTGCTTTATCTGTATCTGTCCCTATAAATTTTAGTGAATCAAACCAGCCCTTTAGAATATTCTCAACAGAAGTCTTATTATTATTATAGAATGCTTCGGAAAAGACAAGTACATCTATGATCTCGAACGGAATTTGAGCAGAACTGAACAGAAGATTCCCTTCTTCCTTATTCAACAAAGTTGTTGCAACAGGATTAAAGCACACTAGGGCATCAACTCTTTTTTCTCTGAATGCGGAAAGCCAGTTTTTTGCATGAACATTAATTAGTTCAACTGAAGAACTTTTAATATAATTTTTATGTAAAGCCTGATCGAGTAAAAACTCACCGACAACACTTCCTTCATAACCTACTTTCTTATTTTTAAGTTCTGAGATGCTTCTTATATTCTTTTGCCCGATGATCATATCGCCTCCCATAGAATAATCTATAACAAGGACAATTTTACCTTTAAAACCTGAGGTTATTAAAGAAAATGCTTCATCAAGAGTAAAACCTGCTCCCTGGATTTCTCCATTTTTCATTGCCTTAATCTCTTCAGTAGCCGATGCATACCTTTTAATTTTTACACGTACATTATTCTTTTTAAAGAAGTCCATCTTATCTGCCAGAATGAAAGGATCGTACCCTGTCCATTGGTTTATCCCAATTTTAACAAGAGTAGTATTTTGATCTCTTTTTGAACAGGATAAAATCAAAATAATTAAATAAGAACAAATTAAAATAACAAAAATATGGATTGTTTTTTTCATTTTAATCTCCTAGCAACTACAACATTATAAGAAGAATCCTTTCCCAATGTATTTTTAATTTTTTCCACCTTAAATTTTTTCAAAAGTTCTGATAATTGGGACAAGTCTGTTCTTCTTTATTATTTTAAAGTCAAACAGTTTATGTTCTCATTTATAGCTATTTCTTAAAAATATACATTATAAATCTACCCATATATTATACTTGAAATCTTATAAACAATCTACACTGATCTATTATTACAGAAGTTATAAAAAAAGATAGAAAAACAAAAGGCAAAGATACTTAACAATAACCATGAATTTACAAAAATAATAAATTTTGGAAAATATAGAATAAGTAAAACAAGTAGTATATAAAAAATAATTTTTAGTTTATTTTTTAATTTTATATTGTCGCTGTTTTTCAGAATTTTAATAGAAAAACAAAACATTCCAATAAGCCCGATATATGCAATCACATTAATAATATAGTAAGGGTGATAATAATTAATATAATGATAGGTAAATATTTTAAATGTCATCATGATATTGATGATTATAAAATGAAGGAAACCAATAGCAGAAATCATAACGAAACAAAACAGCAGTATCTTTTCTCTTTCCGATAATCTGATATGCTCATCATTATTATTAAGAATTTTTTCACTTTCACGATCTATCTGGTAATTTCTTGTAAACATTATAAAACATATAAGCACTATTCCTATAAAATGAAGAAGCTGCCAACCCAGTACGGTAATATTTGGGTTATAGGGAGTCGGCCAGTAAAGGAGAATGAAGACAGTTAGAATTAAAATCAATATCGAAAAATTAAATATTCGTTTTCTATCATTTATCACATACACTCTGCACAGTCCTTTAATCAGAAAATAGAGGAGCAAGCAAGTAATTATAAAGAGAACATATGAAAAATCATAATCGGGATAATTAATACTGGTTATATATTTATCTGAAAGAATCGTTGATGTATTTATATTCTTGTAGAAATGTGGAATCCTCAATAATATTATACTTAAACTGATCAAACTAATTATACTAATTATAGAAAGTATAAATATACTTATTCTTTCAAATTTAGAAAAAAGCATTATTTTCTTATGTTCAAATAATTCTATAACTCTTTGAGTAGGCCCAACATCTACCTTTTCGGTAACTCTGGTTCTTCTCTTAACACAAATTACGAGATCATAAAAAATAAATAAAATCCCGAGACAATCAAAAATAATCCATATAGTTCCCGGTATATTATAATAAACAAACGGATAGTATAAAAATAAGTAAATAATGGTAATATAGAATGAAATTTTAAAATTTTTGGTCGTCAGTTTATGTCTACGGCCTCTCACTATCCCTGCAATAAGAAAGAAAATTATTCCGAACAATGCTGCAAAAATGACCAGATAAGTACCAAGTTGAAAATAATAATATTCCCGAATCAATAAAGGTGCTGCAAATAACTGCTTGAAAGTATATGGCACACCGACTAAGAAAGTGACAAGCGCATTAAAAACAAAACCCAAAATGCTCATGAAAACAAAAAAGAATAAAAATGATTTTCTTCTTTTAGAAATATTCATAAATTAGGTCATTAATGATATTGATATATGTTTTTATATTTAATAAATATTGTATACAAAATATTTATCTATTACAATATACAGTCAGTTATATATTGCTCACTAAAAATTATTATGCTAAAAATATCAATATGTCAGTAAATATATTAAACAATTTTATTGTAATAAAAATAAATATATTCCCAAGGAGTTTGCTATGTGTATAAATCTAGGACAATGTGTTAACCATACAACTTCAGATGAATCATCCAAATTTGATGTTGGAAATAAAACTAATATAAAGATATATATAGATAAAGAGAAAAAAAATACACTATGTCTTGAAGTTGAAATTTTAGTAAATGAGTCACATTCTTCATATAAACTTGCAAAAATTCTTAAAATCGGCAACAGTACGGATAAAAATCTTTTCAAACAATTTATAAGTAAAAAAAGCCTGCATGAAGGCTCAACGGTAAAATTTGTATGATAACACAGTTGTATAATTGACAGACAGAATAATTATAAATATATTAGAATGGACTTGTAATAGCACACATTTGGTGTCTTTTAAATATTGTTCTTTAATAATAATTAATTTTTAACTCTCTCATTATCCTCTTACTCCCTATCTCCCCAATCCCAATGATAATGAGAGAGTTTTTTTTACAATAAATTTGACCATTGAAGAATTTTTCAAAAGTAAAATAAATTGTAACAATTTTTTTGAATCTGTAT
>DASCNA010000074.1:0-43142 GCA_036011305.1 Victivallales bacterium | reverse complement strand
AACTTTCAATTTTGCCAAGATTTTTTTTACTATATGCATCAACAAGTTTTGTTGTTTGATATTTTACCAACGTACCATCAAAAAAGGTCCATCCTATTTTGGGCTGATATTCAGAATGAGCAGCATATACTTCATCTTGCAATTTTCCGTTATTATCATAGACTTTCAGCTGCACGCCTGATTGTGTTTCAAAATTTTTACCCCAACTCTGAATGAGCCACCTTCTTTTGTAATCAGGACTCGGGTAGCTTGTCATTCTCATTTTTATCTGCCAATAGTGACGATTTGATGTATATTTTATGAGTCTTTCTGCTTTCATTGTACTATTTGGTACCAGGCTTTCATTGAACCAAAAATTTAAGCCTGACACAATTAATCCTATAATATATATTGGAACACCAAGCCTTATGATGGAAATTCCGCATGCTCTCATTGCAGTGATTTCATTATGCATTCCAAGCTTTGCCAATGCATACATACAGGCTAGGAGAAGTGCAATAGGCAATACGAATTTTATATCCTCAGGCTGTTTTAGTAAAAAGAAATAGATATAATCCCATGTGGTGGTATATGGGCCGAAATCACCTAGACTGTTAATTAAATTATTGATAAAAAAAAGTATAGAGAAAGCCAAATTTAAACATATATATACTATCATAAATTCTTTAAGAATATACATATCTATAGTTCTCAAGAATCGGAATTGACGTTTTGGATGAGCTCCGAACAGAATTTCATCGCTATTACCGTCTTTTTTTCTTTTACGTGCCATATGTTTTTATATTTTAATTAAACTAATTTTGAGTAATTTTTGCTATTTTAATTATAAATTTACGAAAATTGTCAATTATCATTCATTCATTTATCATTATAATGCAATAATCGTAGTAAATATAGTTCTCATCAGGAAAAAATTGTTACCAAAATTTAGACCGGCTTAAAAATTGCATCACCTTTAATCAAATCAACTTTTTCCAACTTTAGTGTAATAAAGTCTCCTTGGTGGTAATCAGATTTTACTTCTTTTGAAGTATTTTTAGGCTGCTTTTGCTGCAAGTAATGTGCAGGAATAAACCCTACGAGACCTAGACTAGGAATGTCAGCTATCATAGAGTATGAGCTAACATGTCTTATAATTCCTTTATAGTTTTCAAGTTCATCATCATTTATTAATTTTAGTAAATAATGTAACTTTAATCTATCATTAGCTGCGAAAAATGCTTCATCATTGTTTTTCTCTTTTTCAGTGCAATCTAAAGCTGTTTTAGACATTGTTTCCTGACCTTTAAGTTTTTTTGAAGTATCATTTCTCCATAGCTGTTGATGGACAGTTAAGTCTGTATATCTTCTTATTGGACTTGTGAAATGACAGTAAAGTCCTTTTCCTAAACCAAAATGGAGACCTGATTCAGCCGAATAAAGTGCTCTATTCATAGATCTTAAGAAAGCTGATATTATAATTTCCTCATATTCAGATCCAGATATTTTTCTTAGGAAGTGTTGACAGGCTTCTCTTCCAGCAGCCAAATTTCCAGTGCTGATTCCAAAAGTTTGACTGACAAAAGCAGAAAATTCTTCCAATTTTTCTTCATCAGGCTCAGGGTGTATTCTATAGATTCCGGGTATCCTGCTGTTAGTTAATTCTCTAGCAACAGCAGAGTTAGCGGCAAGCATGAATTCTTCAACAAGTTGATTTGATTCACCCTGTTTTTTACATTCCAATCCAGTTATTTTGCCTGTATCATCATCACGTAAAACTCTAATTTCTGTTGTTACAATTTCTAAAAATTTTTCCTGTTTTTTCCTATTAGCTCGAAAAGTGTGATATGTGGACAGCAGCATGTCAAGATTATCAGTTAATTCTTTAGTCCAATTTTCAGGTATTGTTTTATCTTTTATATAATTTTCAACCTCCAAATAAGTCAATCTGAAGGCAACTTTTATTTTACTATGACATCTCTTATAATTTTTTATTTCACCTGTTTTGGTGTCTATTGTTAGTAAAACCGTATGGGCTTCACTTATTTTATCTGCTGTCAAACTAATTCTCTTAGTAAGATTCTTTGGGAGCATGGGGAGTGTATATCCAGGAATATATGAGCTATATCCTCTTGCAGCAGCTTCTGTATCAAACCAGCTTCCAGGTTGTATCCATGTTGCTACATCTGCTATATGTATTCCCATAATACACTCATCTTTTTTATTCCCTGGTGATACTGAAATAGCATCATCAAAGTCTTTAGCATCATGAGGGTCAATAGTCAATGAAAAAAGAGAAGTCAAATCTTTTCTCTCTATTTCCATCTGTTCTAGAGAAGATGCTCTATTCTGTTCCTCTTCAGTGTAGGGGGGCAGTAAATTGAATTCCTGAATTATAGCAAACATATCATTATTTATGTCGCCTACTTTTCCAATAACCTGAACGATTTCTCCAACAGTCTTATTGCGCTTACTTTTTATTCCGCTGTAAATAATGTCAGCTTTTACCCAGTCTCCTATCAGTGCACCTTTAAGTGGACCAGTGATTCTAATATTATTTGGAATTTTTCTGCTTAAAGGTCTTAAAGCTACACCGTCATTTCCAGCAATAAGTTCTCCAACAATACCGGGACGGTTTCTTTCAACAACTTCGTAGACAATTCCTACAGGTCCTTTTTCAGATGAGCGTTCTTTATTTTTTGAAAAAATTCTAACCTTTACCATATCTCCGTCAAAAGCTGAATTTACATGTTTAGCCGGGATGAATATATCTTCATCCATTTCAATATTTAGCGGTGTTACGAAACCAAACCCTTGCGTTGTAATAGTAATTTTTCCAACAATTAAATCCTTTGAGGAAGCTATTTTATAAATGCCTTTTTTGTCAATAAGTACTTTTTTTCTATGATTAAGATTCTCTAAAACCTTTTTTACTGTTCGGTGATCTCTGTTTTTTCTTATTTTCAGCCGACGAAATATTTCACTTTTATGTAAAGGAGATTCCTTTAACAGTTCTATTATTCTCTGCTCTAGGTTTTCATGAATATTTTTAATTTTATTTGATGGCATTGCAACTCCATGTATTTACAAATCTTAATATTTAAAGATAATTTTAATTAGCGAACTATTTGTTCCTTGTTCTTTTAAAGTTAGTAAGAAATCAATGAATTACAATCTAGATATAAATCTCTGTAAAAATTATATCATAATTTGTAGAAATAAAATCTGCATCAAGGTATTTTACTTTCGATAATACGATACGATAAAGATTATTAAGTGGGGTAGTTTTAGAATGGATAACCAAATTGTAAAGTTTATTAGCCTGCAGGATGATGTTTTGCATTCAGGGAAATTGGGGCTTTTATGCAATCAAACTTCATATGATTTTGTTAACGGAAAATATTTGTTTGAAATACTGTCGGGGAAAAGAAAACTCAGAAGGTTGTTCCTGCCAGAACATGGATTATTTTCTGAATTGCAGGACCAGGTATCTTTGAACGTAACTGATGCATATAAAGAGCTTGCTGAGAACGTTGAATTTATTTCATTATACCAGGATCATGAGAATTCATTAAGAATAGATCCTTCTGATTTGATTGATCTTGACTGTCTGATTATAGATATTCAGGATGTTGGATGTAGATATTTTACTTATATTACTACCATATTTTATATTTTTGAAGCAATTGTACAGCATAAATTATCTATCGCTGTCTATGTCATAGATAGACCTAATCCGGCTGGACGACGGGTTGAGGGAACATTATTGCAGGAAAAGTATATTTCTTTTGTAGGTGTCAGAGGTATACCGAACAGGCAGGGACTCACCATAGGCGAAATGTGTTTGTTTCTAAAAGATATGACAGGGGGTAAATTTGATTTAAAAGTAATAGCATTGGATTATGAATATAAAACTTTTACAATTCAACCTTCACCAAATATCCCCACTAAAACTACAGCGGAACTATATTCAGGACAATGCCTGTTTGAAGGTACAATTTTAAGCGAGGGAAGAGGTACTGTCAGACCATTTGAAATTATCGGAGCTCCTTTTATTAGTTGGAAAAACCTAAAAAAAATAAAATTAGATTTTGAAAATTCATGCAGAAAAATAAAAAAATTAGCAGATGGAATTAAATTGAGAGAGATGTGTTTTATTCCCACTTTTCATAAATTTAAAAATGAAAAATGCAGAGGATTTCAATTACATCTTACAGGAGAGAAATTTCATTCATTATTATATTCTGCTACTCTTTTGAAAGTATTGAACGAGTTGGTGGATGAAGATATATGGAGAAGAGGTAAATATGAACATGGTTCTGATCTAACAGCCCTTGAAATATTAGTAGGTGATGAATTAATTCTGAATTATATATACGGTAAAGAAAAATTAAAAAATGTAACAGATGAATTAAAATATCAGGAGAATGACTGGATCAAAACAGCTAATTATTACAAAATTTATAATGACAATTTATATAGTCTTATATAGTACTGTTACTGGCCTTCAATAAAATATTTATTTTTTACTGAAAAAAATCACTATTAGTTAATAAATGTTTAATATTGAACATGTGTTCATTAATGAACACATGGTTTTTGTTGTTTATTTTATTACATTCAGAGTTAATAATACACTGTAAAAAAAGAATCATTTTCTTATGCGTGTTTATATGCACAACTGATCATCTGCTGATATTCCAGAAATTTTGGCATAATAATTGCTAATATTTATTCTAGGAAAGAATTCACTTAGAAAAATAAATCAGCAAGAGGAGGATCAATGAAGCGGAACGTTTGTCTAAATTTATTTACTTTTGCACTGCTTTTTTTAGCTGTATTGTCACCATTAACTTCTTATGCCAAAACAGTTACAGGATCAAACATAACAGTCAAGTCAAATTACAAAAGTGAAAGTATCTGGTGGAATGATCTTGTAATTGATATTACAAATAATTCATCAAGTACTATTAACGGATGGGAAATCGAATTTGATTTTCCTTTTAATATTAACAACTTCACTAATGCTAACCTAAATTCAAATAATAATGGACATTATACTGTAAGTAATGTTAACTGGGGGAATGGAAAAAGCATTGAACCTGGAGAAACTATTTCCTTTAACGGAGGTTTTTCTCTAAATGGAAGTCCTGCCAGTTCTGAAAACTTACCTTCATCTTATATTTTTAACGGAACCCAAATAGGAGGTAACACCCCTCCTACAATAGCCTTCCTATCTCCTGTAAACGGAGAAGTTATTAACCAAAATGCTCTATCTCCTATTGGGATTTCCGTCTCCGCAAATGATTCAGATGGAACAGTTACAGATGTAAAAGTTGAAGTTGAAGGAAAAACATTGACTGGATCAAATGTAAACTGGACACCTTCAAAATTCGGTACATTTAATATCAAAGGAACTGCAATTGATGACAAAGGTGGCTCTGCATCTACATCAATAACAGTTACAGTAAAAGAAATAAAAACTAATGTTTATCCAGTAGTGAGTTTTGTAAAACCTACTGACAAACAGGTAATTGAACAGGAAGTGTTATCGCCAATAAATATTGTAATAAATGCAACTGACAGTGACGGTGAAATTGTAGATAGTAAAATCAATGCAGAGGGTAAAAATTACGATGGAACTAATGTCACTTTTACACCTTCTGCTTTCGGAACAGTGACAATCATAGCCAGTGCAACAGATGATGATGGAGTAACAACAGAAACTTCAATACAGATCACTGTAACCCAGAAAGAGAATCCAAATGTTCCTCCTACAATAAATATAACAAGTCCTTCAAACGGAGCGGTAATTGAACAGGAGAGTCTTTCTCCAATATCAATTACAATAGATCCGAAAGATTCTGATGGTACAATTGTTTCTAGTTCAATAACAGTTGAAGGTAAAACTTCCAGTGGAACAACAGCCTCATGGACTCCTTCAAAATTTGGTACATTTACTATTACAGCAAATGCTGTAGATAATGAAGGTGCATCTGCAATCAGCAGTGCTCAAATAACTGTAAAAGAGAAAGAAAACTCCTCTAATGTTTCCATTGATCTGGGATCTGTTGATAACGAATCAGGGCTGTTCCTGGTAGTAGTTGGAGATGGTGAAACCGTGGCGGTAGATAAAGCTGGAATGAACTGTCGACAAAATAAAGATCCGAACGATGATTATTACATGTATTTCGATGCTGCTAGATCATTCGTCTATAAGGGGAGTAGTCCGAATCTATTTATTACAATTCAGTACTTAGATTTTGGAACTGGAACACTTGAACTTCACTACGACGGCAAAGATCATCGCTATACACGTGGAGGGAGTATCGCTCTAACAGGAACAAATACATGGAAAAAACACGAATTTCAGATAAATGATGCCTATTTCAGAAATCGGGAAAATAAACGTTCCGACTTCAGGATCTTTGGCGGTGTTGGTAATAGATTTTATCTTAATCAGGTAACCGTAAGTAAACAGAGTTCTCCTGTTAATAATTTACCTACTGTCAATATAACAAGTCCTACAAACGGAGCTGTAATTGAACAGGAAACACTTTCTCCAATATCAATTACAATAGATCCGAAAGATTCTGACGGTTCAATTGTTTCAAGTTCAATAACAGTTGAAGGTAAAACTTCCAGCGGAACAACAGCTTCATTTACACCTTCTACCTTTGGTACAGTGACAATCATAGCCAGTGCAACAGATGATGACGGAGCAACAACAGAAACTTCAATACAGATCACTGTAACCCAGAAAGAGAATCCAAATGTTCCTCCTACAATAAATATAACAAGTCCAACAAACGGAGCTGTAATTGAACAGGAAACACTTTCTCCAATATCAATTACAATAGATTCGAAAGATTCTGACGGTACAATTGTTTCAAGTTCAATAACAGTTGAAGGTAAAACTTCCAGTGGAACAACAGCTTCATGGACTCCTTCAAAATTTGGAACAGTTACTATTACAGCAAATGCTGTAGATAATGAAGGTGCATCTGCAGATGACAGCATTCAAATAACAGTAAAACAAAAAGTGATTCCAAATATTCCTCCTACTGTCAATATAACTAATCCTTCAAATGGAGCGGTAATTGAACAGGAGACTCTTTCTCCTATATCAATTACAATAGATCCAAAAGATTCTGATGGTACAATTGTTTCTAGTTCAATAACAGTTGAAGGTAAAACTTCCAGTGGAACAGCAGTTTCATGGACTCCTTCAAAATTCGGTACATTTATTATTACAGCAAATGCTGTAGATAATGAAGGTGCATCTGTAATCAGCAGTACTCAAATAATAGTAAAAGAGAAAGAAATTCCATCAGGTGACACGGCTAAACTCTACAAACTGTTCGAATGGAATTTCAACAATCCTTCCTGGTCGGGTAATGCTTTCGACCTTGTTGCTACAGCTACATTTACCCATACTCAGACTCAGGAAAAGATAAAAACCGATATATTTTACACTGGATCCAACAATATATGGACACTACGTTTTACAGGTACAAAAATCGGTGAATGGACATACTTTACAACCAGTTCGGATTCAGATCTGAACGGTCGGGCAGGCAAAATTACAGTTCTGGCAAATCCTGGCGTAGCAGGTTTTATGACTGAATTTGAACACAACGGTATTGCAAAATGGGGTCGTCAGGGGATTAATGAAGCATTTGTGCCACAGTATGTCATGTATTATGATACACCAAATACATACTACAATAATCCTTCACAAATTGATGATGATATCGAAACCTTCTTTGGAGAACACGGTTTCAATGGATTTCATGTTTACATGAGTGCTAGATGGTTTAATATGAACAGTGAACGTACACCGACAACAGATTCTAATCCTGATCCAAAAACATTTGAAGCACTTGAACTATTGATACGTAAAACTCATGAAGCAGGAGGTGTGGTTCACATCTGGATGTGGGGTGATATGGACGGTGGGGATATGTCTCCTACATCTTTACCTGGAGGGCAGAACGGATATGTAGATCAAAGAATTCAACGATATCTTTGTGCAAGACTAGGTGCACTACCAGGTTGGTCAATGGGATATGGATGGGATCTGCAGGAATGGGCTACAGCATCTGAATTAAATACATGGCATAATTATATGGATGATCATCTTGGATGGCATCATTATCTTGGGGGCAGAAGTTCCAGACCAAGTCATCCGAACCAAATTTCAGAAAATATGGATTTTTCCAGTTATGAACAATGGAAACCAACATATGATTCAAGTCTTGAAAATAAAAATCGCGGCTATGTGTTTGGTATTGAAGAGCATAAACCAAGTAGGCCGTCATTCTGGTCAGATCGGTTTAGAATAAGAACTTCTCCAAAACCCAAAGATTACTCAGAGCTTGAAACACGACGAGGTCTGTATTATTCAACTATGGCTGGAGGTGCTGCCAATATCTGGGGTTATTGCATCGAGAACGGTTCAAGGACATATTACTCAGTACCGTATCCTAATAAGAAATGGATATTAACCTACTCACGTGTATTTGGGGCGATGTCTGCTGTGGGAAATAAACATAGATTTACCAAAACAATGGAACGAGATAACAGTTTGACTGACGGTTACTGCCTTCGTGATTCAAACAATTTTTATGTTTTCTACAAGGAAGATACAAATTCAATTAGTATGAATTTATCTAGTATGAGCGGTTCAAAGAAGGCCGTTGCAATTAATACCCTTAACAACTACGAAGAGATTCCTTTAGGTATATTCACAGCTAACAATCAGGTATTTAATGCTCCGAGCAATTCGGACTGGATAGTTGTTGTTGGAGATCCTGCACTAAACGAGACTTCTATCGATTTGGGGCGTGTAGATAATGAGTCAGGTTTGTATCGTGTATCAAATGCAGATGGTGATACAGTTGTAGTAGATCAAGGTGGAAGAAATTGTAGGAAAAACGATAACCCCGGCAACGATTATTACATGTACTTTAATGTGGCAGGTTCCTTTGCTTACGAAGGCAGTAATAAGAACATTGCCGTTACAATCGATTATTACGATTCTGGCAATGGGGCATTGGAATTGCAATACGATAGCAATGGGAAAGCCTATACTCTTGGAGGTAGTGTGAATATGACAGGTTCGAATGCTTGGAAACAACATATTTTTCAGGTAAGTGATGCCTATTTTGGAAATCGTCAAAATAATGGTGCAGATTTCCGTATTTCTGGTGGCGTAGCTAATACATTCTATATAGATAAAATAACAGTTAAAAATCAGAATGGATCGATCAATACCCCACCTACAGTGAAAATAACCACTCCTTCAAATGGAGCAGTAATTGAACAGGAGACTCTTTCTCCTATATCAATTACAATAGATCCAAAAGATTCTGACGGTATAATTCTATCAAGTTCAATAACACTTGAAGGTAAAACTTTCAGCGGAACAACAGCATCATTTACACCTTCAAAGTTTGGTACATTTACAATTTTGGCAGATGCTACAGACAATGAAGGTGCAACCAGTACTGACAGCATACAGATAAGTGTAAAAAAGAAAGGAGAGCCGAATATTGATGGAGTTGTTGATCCTTTAATTGACACACAAACAAGAGCAGGATGCAGTGAAAAACTGGTACAAGGTGGATCATTTGAGGGTCCAGGTTGGAAATCTACTGATAATAAAAATCAAATTGCTATAACACTTGATCAACCGATGATGTCAGGAGTTTTTGAGGTTGATGTAACTAATTTTGATCCTTATAATCAGTTTTTATCCAACAAACACAATATTTTAAGTATGTATTCACATGCAAGCGGGAGTGATAAACATAATGACGTAGTTAATGGAGAAGAATCTGTCTGGATTATAAGAACCGGTGGAGATACAGGCAATGGAGGAGGTTATGACGGAGGTTTTAAATTCCTCTGGACAAGTAAAGGTGGAGCAATTACGCGTGAAGAAAAACGTCTAATTCATGGTACTCACAATTGGGATAAAAGTACAACTCATACTTTAAAAGTAGAATGGGAAGGGAAAAACGCAACTGTTTATCTTAATAATGAGGAACTTGCAATATTGACATGTGATGTGCCTATGGTTAAGGGGCTGCAATATATTTTCATTGGAATGGACAATACTGCCAAAAATGCTTATAAAGCTCAACCAGGCCCAATTTATTCAAATCTAAGAATAAGAAAAGGCTCAATTGGTAATTTGACTTCAAGTGAAAATATCATTTCTCCAGTTGAAGAAAGTGTAATTGAGCAAGAAACATCTTTATCAATATCTATTACAACAGAACAGGATGATAGATTAGGGGTATCTTATACTGTTGACAGTTGGAGTGGTTCTTATCAAGCTGTAATTACACTGACAAATTCAAATGAGACAACAACTACCTCCAGTTGGTTAGGTTCGTTTACATTGCCGACAGGGCAGATTCTTAGTAATATGTATGATGCAGTAGAAATCTCTCAGGAATCTACTGATGAGGGAACGCTGGTAAAAATTAAATCACCAGATTGGGGAGGGGAAATACTTCCTGGAGGAACAGCTACATTTGGAATTTCTGTACAGAACCCAAACAATACAAATACTGAACTGTTAAGTTTAACGTTTATAGGTAAATTCAGAAGGCCTCCAATGTCTGGGCCTGGTTTTACTAAGTCTATATTTGCTCCATATGTAGATGTAATGTTGTGGCCAACTCCTTCACTTGTAGAATATTATGAAGTAACTGAACAGAAATATACAACTCTTGCATTTATTGTAGCAGGAAATGAAGGTCAGCCTGCATGGGGTGGAATCACTACAATAAAAGAAAATGATTATTTCTATGCTGATCAGATTAATGACATAAGAAAACTTGGTGGTGATGTAATTATATCATTTGGCGGTGCAAACGGTACGACAGTTGCACAGGATATAGAAGATGTAGATGAACTTGTTAAGGCATACAAGCTTGTAATTGATGGATATAATTTGACATGGGTAGATTTTGATATTGAGGGTGCAGCTCAAATGGATATGCCGTCGATTGAGAGAAGAAACAAGGCATTGAAAATTGTTCAGAATCAATATCCTGATCTAAGAATTTCATATTGCCTCCCAATTCTTCCTACAGGTTTAACCGAAGCAGGAATATTAATACTTCAGGACGCTATAAATAAAGGAGTAAACGTATATTCAGTTAATGCAATGACCATGGATTTTGGTGATACCGCTGCTCCTCCAGAAATACCTATGCATGAACATATCATTAATTCAGCTAAGAATCTTGCTGAGCAATTAAGTCAGTTGAATCCTTATAAATCTGAAGAACAAATTTGGGGAATGATTGGAGTGACACCAATGATTGGAATTAATGATGTTCAAAGTGAAATAGTATGGCAAGAAGATGCTTATAAAGTACTAGAATTTGCCAAAAACAATAAGATGAAATTTCTTTCTATGTGGTCAACAACTAGAGATCATGATCCTGGCGGCAAAGAAGGACAGGTAAGTCCAAATCATAGTGGAATTTTACAAGGTGAATATGAATTTACACACATATTCAAAGAGCATAGCAAAGATTGATAAATAATAAATTAACCAAACTGGCCCTGTTAATCAACAGGGCTTTTTTGTTCTTATAACAGATAGAATTTTAGAGTGTAATTTAAGATTATTAAGATAAAATATTAACTAGATTTTATAGAAACTCAATAATGAAATAGTTATTATTTAAATGAATACTATTCAAAAACTAAAAATACTTTCTGAAGATTCTCAATATGATTTGGCCTGTGCTTGTGGGACAGGGAAAAATGATAGAAGAAAAAGAGGAGTAGACGGGAAATGGATTTATCCTGTAACTCTGCCGAACGGAGGTTACTCTCTGTTACTGAAAACATTGCTTTCAAATTTATGTGCAAATGACTGCAAATACTGTCCTTTAAGAAATAATTCAAATATTAAAAGATGCTCACTTACACCTGATGAGACGGCAGAAATATTCATGAATTATTAGAATAAAAAAAAAGTATTTGGTTTATTTTTAAGTTCAGGAGTAATTAATAATCCTGATCATACTATGGATCAAATTATTAGCGTAGCATCAATACTAAGAAAAAAATATTATTTTAAAGGATATATGCACCTCAAAATTATACCTGGGGTTTCTGATTCTGCCATTGAAGAGGCTATGAATTTGGCGACAGCAGTATCGTTAAATATCGAAACACCTGGAAGAAATTATTTTAATGAACTATCAAGAAAGAAAAAATATGATGATGATATTATCAGACCTATTAAATATATGTCTAATTTAGTCAGGAGCAAAAAAAGATTTTCAAAGATAAAACTTACAACACAATTTATTGTGGGAGCCGCAAAAGAACGAGATGCCGATATTTTAAAATACTCTTCGGCATTGTATGACAAATTAAATTTTAATAGAGTATATTTCTCTGGGTACCAATCAAATTTAGATACGACATGTGATGAGCATTGTCAGAATTTCAGTTTATCAAATGACATGGATAATAACTTTAATAGAGAACATAGACTATATCAGGCAGATTTTCTTATGAGACAATATGGATTTAAAGAAAAGGAGCTATATTATAATAATTTCGGTAATTTGAGCCTAGATAAAGATCCGAAAGAAATATGGGCAGAGTTTAACCCATCATTTTATCCAGTAAATATAAATACTGCATGTAAGGAGGAACTACTGCGGGTGCCTGGAATGGGGCCTTTAAGTGTAAAAAAAATACTTAAACTTCGAAAAATGCATATCATATCAAATTTAAATGATATAGGCTTTAAGGGTAAGAGATATAGAAAAATAAGTAATTATATTAAATTTAGCTAAATTACATACGGAATTACGGTAAAAATATGAATGAAAATGATACTATTACGGCAATATGTTCTGGTGTTGGAGGTGCAATAACTGTTATTAGAATTTCCGGTGCTTCTGCTTTGGAAATAGGAAATAAAATATGGAAATCATCTACTGTATTATCTTCATCCAATTGTAGAAAATTTTTGTTAGGAAAAATACTTCCTGACATTAAAGGTATTGGAGAAACGGCATTTGCAGTATTTACTCCGGCACCAAAAACTTTTACTGGTGAAAATATTGTTGAAATACATGCCCATGGCGGAAACTATAACGCCAAAAGACTTTTGACTGAAATAATAGATGCAGGAGCCAGGCAGGCATCGCCTGGTGAATTTACATACAGAGCTTTTGTAAATGGAAAATTGGATTTAACACAGGCAGAAGCAGTTTCTGATCTTATTACTGCAAACAGTAATATGGCTATACATTTGGCAGAGAGACAGATGGATGGTGTACTTGGAAGAAAAATTATTGAGTTAAGAAATGACATTGTGGAAATATTGGTAGATTGTGAAGCAAGACTTGACTTTCCTGAAGAAGAACTTGATTTTATGCCCGTATCAAAAGTGCTTAATACATTATCATGTATTAAGTCTGAAATTAATAAATTATATAAAACAAGAGTTGAAGGTTCCATTTTAAGAGATGGCATAAGAGTAGTTATTGCTGGTAAACCAAATGTGGGTAAATCTTCTCTTCTAAACCTACTTTTGGGGTTTGATAGGGCAATAACCACGGAAATACCTGGTACGACCAGAGATACTTTGGAAGAATTTACTAATATTCGAGGTATACCTGTTCGATTAATAGATACTGCTGGTTTAAGAGAATCAGATAATGTTATAGAAGAAATTGGAATTAATAGGACAATGACTTCTATGAAGAGGTCCCAAGTAATATTATGGGTTTTAGATGCTTCTGCAGATGATATTGAAATGGAAGCAAATGAGATGCATGAGCATTTAAAACATTATCAAAATGTTATAGCTATTTGGAATAAAATGGATTTAGCTAAAGAAAATTCCAAATATCCAAAAATTAAATTACCTAATGTCAGTATTTCTGTTAAAAATCAGAAAGGAATAGAAGAATTCCTGGATATATTTGAAAAATCAGTTTGGGAGAGGCCTCATGTAGAGGAGCCTGAAATAGCTGTTTCTCAACGTCATGCAGAATTTCTTTTGGAAACTTATAATCTGATTCCTGATATTTTAAATAATATTAATAATGAAAACTGGGAACTAGCTGCAGCTAGTTTGAAATCTGCAGCTATAGCTTTAGGAAACATTATTGGCGAGGATGCGACTCTAGATATTTATGAAACTATATTCAGTAAATTTTGTATTGGCAAATAAAAACTGAAAATCAATTTTTATTGGTTTATTAGCCGTATGTTAGTTAAGAATAAATTTACCCGGTAAAACTAAAACTGAAGGATTGTCAGGGCCGTGAAATATTTCTATCTCAGGAGGAGATGTAGGCAATATTGCAAAATTATCCTTGTCGGCTCCAGCAATTGATACTTTTATTGAATGTCCTTTTTTGAATAAATATGATATAGGCTGAAGATCAAAAGTTATTTTTGTTATGATATCCTCTTCAAGCATTAATTCATCTTCTTTTTTAAAAGAGTGATGAGGGACAGGTTGGATATATAACAGATCTTCTTCCTGAAGTTTGTGATGACATGTCCTGAATAATCCTTCCGTAACGTAATCTATATTTCCAAATATGTCTAAGTCAGAAATATATACAAAAAGTTGTATATCAGGCTGATTAGATTTTAGATATAAAGTAATTACAGGATGGCCGGTTAATTCAAAATTACACTCAAATGGAGCAGATACATAAGTTAAATAGCAATCATCATTGTTTAGATTTTGAAAATACCTGATAAGCCTGTTGTCTGCATTTATCTGGGCATACCATCTAGTAGCAATACCTGATGAAGCTTTATAATCTAATGTAAATTTATCTGATCCGTCAATTTTAGAGTGAGCTTCTTCAATTATCAGTTTATTAATACGAAAGAAAAAAGGAATATTTTCATATTCATTACTAGGCCAACTGTCAGTGGCTTTCCATTTATTTTCCCCAATAGTGTAATAGTGAATAGGTGCTTCTGAATTTATTTCAGTTGCCATACCTTTAAGATAATGATTAAAAAATTTTAATATTTCTCCGATAAAATCGAAATTTGATAATTCAGAACCACTGTAGGATGGATTTGGGCTTTGGCTGTTTGAATGTTCCCAGGGGCCAATAATCAATTTACTTCCAGAGGAATTTATATTTAAAAATCTTTTAATTGCAGAAAATGCATAAGCACCGTCGTACCAGCCTGTCCAGCTGTAAATTGGTATATCTGCTTTGTTTATTTCTTTTAATCTGGTGTGGGGGCTGATATCGTCTAATGTAAAACCGTTGGATGATGGATCATTCCTGAATTTTATATCTTTTGAGCTTTCGTAAATATGATAATTTTTATCATGGTCCTTCAATGCTTTTGATAATAATTTTATAGTTTTTTTATTGGTGTCAACAGGAGCTACTCCTCCATATATTAATCTGATTAGCAGTCTCTGGAGCTTCGGGATAGAGGGAGGGAGTTTATTTCTATCCCTATAATTGTTAAAATAAGACCATTTTACAAGAAATGAATCATTTTTTATACCACCAGGAAATAAAATATCTGTGTAAACATCAAATTGACAATACATTAATATTGCCGCTTTTACAGCTGGATTATTTTTGGAAATGAGCATTTCTGCAGAAGTACCGCTGTATGCTTTTCCCATAACACCGACGTATCCATTGGACCAGGGTTTCTCAACAATCCAGTCAACAATCCTGCTGGCATCGTCTAATTCAATTTCAGGCCATTCTCTGACTCTGGAACCGAATGATGCACCAGTACCTCTCACATCTATATTTACATATGCATAACCATTTTTAACAAATTTATATATAATCTGATAGACGGATGATTTTTTGGGTTTAGATAAAAATAGGTTGAAAGGCCATCTTATTTTATAACGTCTGAAGTATCTTGTTTGGTGAAAAATTGTAGGCAGTTTTTCATTTTTTTTTAAATATTTTGGTAGATATAAATCGACAGCAATTTTTACTCCATCAGGCATTTCAACATAATAGGAAGTTCTTACTATCTTCCTGTATTGAAGAGTAGTTTTTTGAGATTGCCACCAACCGCTATCTGTATTTGGTTCAGTCATTTTTTATATTGAGT
The DNA here is from genome assembly GCA_036011305.1 of Victivallales bacterium. Taxonomy (GTDB): domain Bacteria; phylum Verrucomicrobiota; class Lentisphaeria; order Victivallales; family GWF2-38-69; genus DASCNA01. Next base: position 27,044 of record DASCNA010000074.1, on the reverse strand, counting down.
TTCAGTTGAGAATAATGATTTTATATTAATGATTTTATAAATCTACAACTCTATATAATATATTATATATGATAATAGTTTAATTGTTAATAGCATAACTGATCTTACATAATAACTATGCATTTGTAATTTTATTTTTTCTGCGATATTTCATCAGAAGTATAAATGGGATTGTTATAAAAAGCATTAGCAGCATTAACTGAAAAACATCTAGATATGCCATCAGCTTAGCCTGTTTTAGAACAGTATTGTAAATTACCTGATATGCAGCCTGTGCTCCGGTATGTAAGTGTGACTGAATAGTGTTAAAAGTCTGATTAAACTGATGATTAAATACATTTGTATTATTTACTAATATATTTTGATGCAGCTGTGATCTTCTTATTGTGAGAGTAGTTGCTACAGAAATACCAATGCTTCCTCCAATCGATCTTGCTAAATTTGACATACCTGTGCATTTTGTCATCAAATCTTTGCTAACTGAAGAAAATGCTAAAGTATTCAAAGGGACAAATAATAGTGCTGATCCGATTCCAAATAATGCTCTGTAAAAAACAAATATTTCAAAATTAACTTGTGCATTAAATTTAATAATATGGTAACAGGCAAAGCAGGATATTAGAACACCTAAAATGCTGAGAAATTTTGGATTGTATTTAGATGTCAGCCACCCTGTCACAGGCATCATTATCATAACTGCAATACCTGAAATCATGTTAACTTCACCGCTGATAGTTGCTGTATAACCTGATATATTTTCCAGAAAAAGAGGATAAAGAACTCCGAATGCATAAAATACGAAACCACGGATAAATAATACAATTACGGCCAGTGAATAGTTTCTATCGTTAAATATTTTTAGATTGATAATAGGTTTTTTTGAATTTACCAACCATATTATTAATGTTATTAAAGCTACAGCCATTATTATGAATAAAATGATTATAAAATTAGAACCGAACCAATCATTTTCCTGGCCTTTGTCTAAAATAATTTGCAGAGGTGCTAAAAATAAAATAAGCAGTGCAAGCCCAATGTAATCTAAATGAATTGATTTCTTTTTATTACTGTTGAATTTATTAGGAATTATCAATTTAACTAATGCGAATGCGACTATACCGATTGGAACATTAATAAAAAAGATCCAGTGCCATGAGTAATTATCTGAAAGCCAGCCTCCCAAATAAGGTCCAATAATAGGTGCAACAAGTATTCCAAACCCAAAAAATCCCATTGCTTGTCCATGTTTTTCTTTAGGAAATACATCTAATAAAATTGATTGTGAAAGAGGTGTAAGGCCTCCTCCTCCAAACCCCTGCAGTATTCTATAAATAATCATTTCTCCTATACTGGTTGAGAAACCGCACATAATAGAACTGAATGTAAACACTGCGATACTTGCTAGGAGAAAATTTTTTCTTCCTAACTTGTCTGAAAACCAGTAGGTTATTGGCAACATGATAGCATTGGATACAATATAGGCAGTTAATATCCATGTGCTCTGATCTGTGCTAACAGCCAAGCCTCCGGATATATACGGCAGTGCAACATTTGCCACTGTTGAATCAAGAATTTCAATGGCAGTTGGAAACATTACAACAGCAGCAATAACCCAGGGGTTAACTGTATATTTATTTAAAGAAACTTTCTGCATAATATTATTTTTCAACTTAATTAATGTGGTCTTGTCTGAATAAACTGAAAATTGATACCGCTTTTAGTTTATTGCTGCCGTCGTTTCTACCGACATGCCTATTGATAATTTATATTTATCTGGATCAGGTATTTTATCGAAAACAATTTTAACAGGAATTCTCTGAACTATTTTTACAAAGTTTCCTGTTGCATTTTCTGGAGGTAATAAACTGAAAGCGGATCCGGTTCCAGACTGAATACTGTTAATATGGCCTTTGAAATCTAAATCAGGATAAGCATCTATATGGATGGAAACCTCTTCACCTTTTCTTAAATGAGTAATTTTAGTTTCTTTATAGTTGGCTGTTATCCAGAGATTGGTTGGAACAATTGCTAATAAGGCCTGACCTGTTTTAACATAAGAGCCTATTGCAATAGATTTTTTCGTTATCCATCCGTCAAATGGAGCATATATTTTGGTGTAGGATAGATTTAGTTTTGCATTAGCCACTGTGTCCTGAAGCTTTTTAATATTTTGTTTATTTATTTTTGTTTTAAGTATTTTTGATGCTAAATTAGACTTTAATTCCTGATAAACAGCTTCACTGTTCTGATACTGTTTTGTGCTTATTGAATGAAAATTTATCAGCTTTTTATCTCTTATATAGTTTAGTTTAGCAAGAAGAAGCTTAGTATAAGCTAATTTTGCTAAATGCTGAGACATTTTATATGTAGTTTTGGCAATAATTAATTGATCTTCATCACTTTTAAGTGCGAGAGAATAGTCTCTTTCATCTATTGTAAGCAGCAATTGACCTTTTTTAACAAATTGATTGTCCTTAACGTTAATTGTTTTAACATAGCCTTCGATATGAGGACACATATAGACAGAATGCCCTGAAATATAAGCATCATCTGTATAAACATAATGTGATGAATGTATATAGTAAACTATTCCAACAAGGGATAATATTACTGCAACTGCTGCACTTAATAGAATTTTAATTTTATTTTTCTTTGCCATTTTATCCCTCCTTTCGGGTAACGATACCTATGATTTATTACTCTCAATATGTAAATTACCTGCTTAGAACTTATTATCGATAATAAATTATCATGAATTTTCTAGATAAAATGGTAAAATGTGTAATAATATATAATAGGTTGAGATAAATTGGCAAAATGTGTAATTAACATCGTATCGTTGGTGAAAAGGGCTACGAAATGAAAAACAGAAAACTAGATTATCAGTTTTATGGAGAAAAGCTTAAAGAAATTCGTAAATCAAAAAAACTGACAGTGTCTGAACTGGCAAATTTAATTGACAGGAGTCCACGAACCATTGGCTCATGGGAAAGAGGTGAAAGAAGACCGTCAAGTTCCGATATAAAAGTAATGTCTGATATTTTATCAGTAGAGGTAAGTGCATTATCCAATATAAGCAGTCACATAGGCAAAAACAAATCATACGATTTATTTGATAATGTGTTATCTGTAGAAGATAAATTGCACAAACTCTTTGAAGCAGATTTAAATATTGAGCAGAAGGCCTTTTTGTATCGTCTTATTGGAGCATATAAAAGCCTTAGCAAAACAGTAGAGATTACCAAAATTGAAAATGACCGATTTAGATTGATTATTGACTCCATACCTATGGCTATTTATTTTAAAGATCAGTTTCAGTATTATAAATTTGCAAACAGATTTTTTTCTTATGTCAGCGGCACCCCGGTCATAGATATTAATGGTAAAACAGATGAACAGGTTCTGCCGAAACAGTTAAGAGGGCCAATCAGGGATATTGAAGAAAAAGTATTTAAAACAGGGAACCCTATTTTGTATGAACAGGTAATATATGATGATTCTAATTATAGAAAATATTTATCAGTGACGGTCATTCCCATTCTCGAAGATAAAAATAAAATAAAATCATTAATCGGATGTATTTCTGATATAAGCGAACGTATGAATGCTGTGAAAAATTATAAATTATTAGAAAATGTTATAGGACATTTATCTAGTGCAATATGGGTAAGATATAGAAAACCTCTTCCGCATATTGTTTTCCTAAACTCAACTGGAGACGGCATCTTCGGAAGATCTTTAAAAGATTTCAGCAACAGTTCTGATCACTGGCTGAAATTTGTTCATCCTGATGAACAGATAGAGGTGAGAAAGTGGTCGGATAATGTTTTCAAGTGTATGAAAGTGCCTCATAGTATTAATTTTAACACATATAGAATTATAGCTTCGAACGGAGAGGAAAAATATATTTTGGATAAGAGATCTTGTTTTATTAATGATGACGGTGAGTTAACTGATTTTGGAGGACTGAGAGAAATCACAGGAGAACATGCCGTAAAAATTAAAGAAAATAATGGAAAAGGCGATATTGATGCAATTTATCTACAAAAAGTTTGAATAAATAGACGGAACTACAAGTCAAATTTACAGTTCCGTTTGTATTTAGAATCTTAAGTGTTTTACAGACTCGCCTGAATGTATTAATTCAAGTAGAGCATTTATTCCGATTTCTAGATGCATATCAACAAAGTGACTTGTAATTTTTTGATCACTTTTTTCTGTTTTTACACCTTCTGGCGTCATCGGGTTGTCTGAAACAAGAAGGAGTGCACCATGGGGTATTTTATTTATAAAACCTACTAAAAAAATAGTAGCAGTTTCCATATCAATACCTGAAGCTCTAATCTTAGTTAAATACTCTTTGAATTCATTATCATGTTCCCAAACTCTTCTGTTCGTCGTATAAATAGTACCTGTCCAATAATCAACTTTCTGTTTTTTTATCATGGCAGATACAGCCTGCTGGAGTCTGAATGAAGGCAGTGCTGGAACCTCAGGAGGCAGATAGTCATTACTTGTGCCTTCTCCTCTTATTGCAGCAATGGGTAGAATTAAGTCACCAAGTTTGATCTTCTTTTTCAGTCCTCCGCATTTGCCTAGAAATAAAGCAGCTTTTGGTTTGATGAAAGAGATTAAGTCCATCACAGTTGCCGCCATTGAGCTGCCCATACCAAAATTAATAATAGTTATATTCTTGGCTGTAGCAGTCTGCATGGGGCTTTCAGTTCCTTTAATTTCTACGTTAAATTTTTCAGCGAACAGTTTTACATATTTTGAAAAATTTGTCAGCAGAATATATTCACCGAATTCAGATAGGGGTGTTCCTGTATATCTAGGGAGCCAGTTTTTTGTTATTTCTTCTTTTGTTTTCATAATAGTTTCACTTTTCTTGATATTACTTCTGCCAGTTGTTCCTGGTCAAGACAGTTTCCATTGATTGTAATTTCTGCGTATTTTTTATATAAAATCTGCCGTTCGTTATATAAATCTAAAAATGACTGATTTTTATTTCTTGCTATACCCCTTGATCCAAAATTATGTATTCTTTTTTTGATATTTTCAAAATCTACATTAATAAAAATTATATTTGAAATATTGGTTAAATGCTTCATCGCACTATCACTGTAAACAGCACTACCGCCAGTCGCTATTATGTTATTTTCTATATTAATTTTGAGAATTTCTTCTTCTTCTATTTTTCTTAATTTTAAATATCCCTGTTCATCTAAAATATTTTGTAAAGAATTCTGTCTGTTTATCTGAATCAGAATGTCAGTGTCTATAAATCCGAATGAAAGAATTTTAGCTAATATTATTCCGATAGTACTTTTGCCTGCACCAGGCATTCCGATTAGTGTTACGTTAGGTTTCATGTTATTTTTCTTTTAATATTTCTTCAAGTATTTCAACAGCTCCTTTTACTAGATCAGGACATTTATCAAAGGCGTTGCTGTTTTTTGCTTTTTCTAGGTTTTCAGGTACGCTTATATCAATATCTAATATTTCGCTGCAGGTAGTGTATGAAAATTGAGATTTAAATTTTTCTATGAATTCTCTACCTTTTTCTTTAGCATTTTTTTTGGCCTCAATATCTTCAGCGTCAGTGGAGCCATATTTTAGGCCCAGGACCATTATAGCTCCAGTTATTGCACCGCAGGTAAGTCCCATTCCACCAATACCACCTCCAAAAGAACCAGAAATTTTCAAAGCATGTTTAATGTCAAGACTAAATTCTTCAGCAAAGGGAGCAAGTACTGCCTGTGAGCATGAGTAACCGCTTTTGAAGAGGTTTTCAGCATTTGTTGTTTTATCATTCATTATTATTGACCTAAGTTTGTGTATTAATTGAATTCCATATTGAAGATAGAGCTTCTACAGCCTCTAATCTTAATGAATATGTGAAGTAATCTGAAATATAAGTTTTTTCAGGATTGATTTCTACAGTTATTTTGCCATGATTATAGGCTCTGACAACTGGTTCTGAGATATATGGGAAAAGTGCTGATGTTCCTATGCAGAGAATGAGATCTATATTATTATTCTGCAGTAAGGTGTATAGTCGGGATATTTCTTTTTCAGGTAATTGTTCTCCAAATAGAACAACTTCAGGTCTGATTATATTTTCGCATTCAGGGCATATTGGAGGTAATTTTGGCCCTCTATTATCAATCTTTTTTGTTAGTATTGAATAATCAGGCTTATAACCACAGTTTGGACAGAATAATTTAAAGGCATTTCCGTGTATTTCTATTAGGTTATTATTTCCAGCTGCAGCATGTAATCCATCAATATTTTGCGTGAGTATCCATGTGTCTGGTTTAATTTTCTGTATTTCCGATAAAATAATATGTGCCCGGTTAGGTTTGGCATTTAAACATGAAGAGCCTATCTGCCATAAATATTTCCATGTGATATCAGGTCTTGACTGCATCATCATTCCGCTAAGTGCATCTTCTATTGGAATTCCTTCTGTTGTATTGTTATCATCATACAGACCGCCGATACCTCTATAAGTAGGCAGACCTGAGCCTGCAGAAATACCTGCTCCGGTAATTACTAAAATTTTGTCGGCATTCAAAACTGCTTCTGCAGTTTTATCTATAATATCTAATATGTGTTTGTCTTGCATAATATATATTATTTCAGATTCTGCTATAATTTATAATTTCAGTTTGACATAGTAATTATTTTATATAAAAAATACACTGATGAGTTTTCTATTAATACTCTTCAGTGTATTGAATTAATTTATTTTAATATAAAATATGATCAGTGATTGTCCAACTGTACCTTATATTCTTTTAAAATAGATACTATTGCATGATAAGGTTTTTTGATATAAACCCACAAAAACTCAAATTTTTCTATCTCTTTCTGAGTAAGAAAAGAATCAGCGTTTGAAAACATTCTTGTCAATTCATGTAACAGTTCTTTACTGATATTTTTTTGTAAGCCATACAGTAGTAAAAATTTTTCCATAACTTTTTTCTCTACATCATGAAAATAATCTATATGAGCTATAACCATAGCATCAATTATAAATGCTGCTGTGTATTCACAGTTGGCTAATGTTTTAGCTATGGAATGTCTATCTGAAAAAATGGATGTTTCTTCTGCATAACAGAGAAAATCGTTAAGTTTTGATTTATCTATATTAAAAGTGTTGAGAATAGATGCAAAATAAGTTTTTTCCAAATCTTTGATTTCACTATCTGCTAAAACTATAACGGATAATGCTTTTAGATAATTTTCTTTGTCATGAAGAGTAGCTTCAGCTAACGGATGGTTGATAAATGAAATGGTTTTCTGCACTTTTTCATCAGTTAATATAGTAGGTGTCATAGTGTTCTCTCTTTGTATTAATGTTAAGATACAAAACAATTTATAAAAGTATCAATAAAAGTGGATTATTTCAATTAAAATAGAAAAAATACACCTGTTTTTATCAAGTCCTGTATGATTCTTAAGTTTACTTATTTAATAGTTTGTAATTAATGTAGAATGGGCTTTTTAAATTATATCTGCCTGAATTCTATTATTTTTTGTTTAATCAACTCATTAATAGAGTCAAAATTTAGTTTTAGACCAAACCCCGGATTATCGTTTTGTGTTCTACTGCCGTTTTTAAATCCGGAAGCGCCATCTACATGGTTAACTAAGTCCAGATCCATATCCAGGTCTGTTAATATTACATTTTGTGTTGAACCTGCAAAATGTATCCCTGCAGTAGTTGCAACTGTACAGTCGAGCATTTCACCAACCATAACTTTCAGATTTGCTTCGAAACATAATCTAGCTATTGCTTTGGAGGGCCAGATGCCGCCTGCCTTCTGAAGTTTTATATTAACCCCGTCGGCGGCATTATGTCTGATGATATTTTTTACGCTATCCAAGTCAACAGCTGACTCATCTGCAAAAATCAGTGAATTTGAGATATTATCTTTAACAAATTTCATTTTATCTAAATCATTTTTGGGGCATGGTTCTTCAATTAGTATGACATTACCTAAAATATTTGTAATATTATTAAGGGTCTTTACTGCAAGTTCAGGGCTTTGAAATCCCTGGTTTGCATCCAGGGTGAAAACTATATTTTTATTAACTACTTTTTTTATAGCTTTACATCTTTCTATATCATTATCTCCCTTCAGTTTAATTTTTAGAACTTTAAGATCTGGGTATAGATCAAGAATTCTTTTTGTCTCTGTAAGTGTTTCGTCAATACTTTCTTTTATGAAAACTGTTACACTGTTAGGTATATTTCTAAATTCCTTGGAATAGATTTTGTAACAGGGGATATTTAAAATTTTTCCTTTAAGATCATGATAAGCAAAATCAAATGCAGCCCGCAGAGTTGCAGATATTATATTTAGTTCATTCAGTTTATTATGCAGGACAGACAAATCATCTTTTAAAGGATCCAATTCTAAAAATGTTATTTTCTTTAGTTCATTTATAGCTTCTTCCTGAGTATCACCAGTTATAGGCTTAAAGGGGGCGGCTTCACCTAAGCCTGTAAAATCATTATATTTAAGTTTTACTATCAGATTATTTCTGTAATACCAGGTATGAAATGATATAGAAAGAGGTGTATCAAGTTTGTAGTTATATATATACCCTGTAACGTCAATCATTTTTCCTTACTCCTTTAGTTATTAACAATTGTTCTTTTCAGTTTTTGTGATATTAATAGGCCTCGAAAATTAAAGGTATGGAATTTATGGAATATTTTTCTTTCATAAAATTACCGTAAAAAGAGATATGTTGAAAACCGGCTTCAAGCAACAGATTGTTTGTCTCTTCTTTTAACAGTGGATAAAGATTAACTGAATTATGGATTATCTGATTAGATTCCTTTATAGTCAATATGGTTTTAAATTCTATTTTATGTTTATCGGATAAATAATTATAGTAACGTTCGAACTTTATATGTTCATTATCAATTGTTTGAAGACTTTTAACATTATTAGTTAATATTCTGTCATAGTTTATTATCTGTATTAAAAGTTTACCAGAATCATTTAACAGTTTTTTTGTCTCATTGAAAAAATTCAGTATTTCATCAGGAGAATCTAAGTGGACAAGTGTGTTTCCAAAAGAATCGATAGAATCGAATTTATCTGATTTGAAATACTCACTGATTTTTAACATATCCGCACAAGAGAAAAATAGGTTATTCAGTCTATATTTTTCATTAGCTTTGTTTATCATTTCCATGTCAAGATCTACAGCTTGCACACTTTTGAAGTGTTTTGCCAAACTTGAAGATAAATTTCCAGTTCCGCACCCTATGTCTAAAATGTTTTTTTGACTAGGTGTGTCGATTTCTGATAATATGAAATTGGTCTGTGCTTTGCTTGGAGGGAAAATATAATCATAAACATCTGATATACTGGAATAAAACTTATTCATAGTTTATTATCCTGATTTTATTAAATTAAGAAAAATAATAATTTAATATACATTCGTATTTAATTTTTCCATTTCTGTAGTAATATATTATATATATAAGATGAAGATTATGATTTGAAATTATTAACTATTTTGTTATAAGAGTGTCAAGATATGTCAGTTAACTGTACGAATGAAAATGGCAAAGTTATATGTCATTTTACAGCAAGAAAAATGGACTTTATTACAACAAGAGATTGTGAGGATTCAGTTTTGCGTTCTATTAAAGATGCAGAATCTGTTGTTTTTGATCTTGCAGAAGTTGCGTACATATCTTCCAGCTTTTTAAGGTTATGCCTTATCGCTTCAAAAGAAATGAAAGGCAAAATGAGTATTGTCAATGTGGCAAAATCTGTTCTTAACGTTTTCAAACTGGCAGGAATGATTAAAATTCTTAATATAACTACCTAATATCCTGTAAACTGTAATTTTTCTTTAACTCTACTAGGATCTTTTTGCTGAAGGCATAGCAAGTATACAGTTGACATTTGTTTTTAAAATATCTTTATATCCATATATTTCAGCTGCTACTGCCGTATCTGAACCGTGTACAGTGCCGCCTAAAGCTATAATCCTTGCTCCAGATTCAATTAAGTTAGTATCAACGCACATTGACGCTACCTGAAGTGCTACTTTAAAACCGCTTGAAATTGTTCTCCATGCATTTACAATATCAGGATGTTCTGCGTCAAGCAATGAAACAACGGGTTTCGCAGGTATAAACTCTACACCTAATTTTTTACTTTCCTGTACAAAATTATTATTCGGAGCGCCCCATTTTGACCATAAATTCTCTTGAAATGAAACTGCTATTATCCGTACGTCTTCTTTTCCCAGAATCTGACCGGCTTTTAACGCTGACTCTCCAGTTGTCGAAGAAACAATAACTGCTTCAGGTTTAATAATCGGCAGCCACTTTTTTACAGCTTCAAGTGTCGATATAGTATGCTGTACACCACCATCTTTGAAATACAATATTTTTTTGTTATACATTTTAATTTCTCCATATTTTTTATTATTAGTTTTAAAATTTTATCTATTTACAGAGTTAATGTTAATAGTTTCGAAGTTTATTTTTGAGATAACATTGAATCCAGTATCAGGTTCAGGCAGGTTAGCTTTCTGAAGTGATTTCATAGTCCATGCCATATTTTTGCCCAGATTTCTCATAGTTTGCAAGCCTTCAGCATCAGAATTAACTTCGCCCTCAATCATACCGAGTCCAAAATTCCAATAATTAGAACTAACAATTATCATTTGAGAACTACTGAAGAAAGAGTTTAAAGTGTTTATTGTAGGTATAGTTCCCTGTCTTCTTGCCGCTGCAATGGATGCTCCAACTTTTCTTTTAAATATTTCGCCAGCACCAGTTGATGCATAAGATACTCGATCCATAAATGTTTTCATTTGACCTGACACATCACCCAAATAAACAGGTGAGCCTAAAATAATTCCATCGGCTTCTCTCAACTTATCTACGATTTCATTAAAGTTATGATCTGGAATGGCACAGCGACCATCTCTTGTTTTCCAGCATTTATTACAGGCAATACACCCCTTAAAGTTTGTCTTTCCGATATTTATTTCTTCCGTTTCTATTCCTTCTCTGTTTAATTCTTCAAAAACAGTTTGAATTAAAACTGAAGTATTACCATTTTTTCTTGGGCTTCCATTTATTGCTATGACTTTCATGATCAATTCCTTTCGTTGCTGTTTTTATAAAGTTTTAACAGTGCACTTATTGATATAATCCCAATCTATTTCCAAACCAATTCCAGGTTTTTGAGGAACATGAGCATATCCCTTATCATCAATCTTTATACCTTGTTTTATTCCGAATTCAGAGATTTCATCCAATGCTATGTATTCATAGAAATCACAGTTTTTTATAGCACAGGTTACATGAAGATTAGCGGCATTCATTATGGGATCAAATAGACCATGGATTTCACATTTCATGTTAAAAGCTTCTGCAAGAGCAGCTGTTTTTTTGAGAGAAGTTATACCTTCACTATAAAGTACGTCTCCACGTATAATATCAATTGCTCCCTGAGTAATTCTGGTGGCTCTTGAATAAAAATTACCAGGATGAGCTGACTGCATGGCAATTGGTATATCCAGTTTATTGCAAAGTTTACTAAGACCTGTTGTATCCATGTCAGAAACGGGTTCTTCATACCAGTAGAAATTTAATTTTTCCAATTCCCTGCCAACCATCAGGGCTTCTCGATGATCATAAGTTCCTATTGGATCAAGCATGAGTATCAAGTCATCTCCAGCGGCTTGCCTTACGGCTTTACATACTTCTATGTCTTTGAGTGCTCCAAACGGAATATGAAGTTTTATTGCAGTAAAACCTCTTCTACGGTATTCCTGCACTTTATTTATGTATTCTTCTAAACTTGAAAACATAGGCGTAGAAGCATAGGCCGGTACTTTATCACGATATGCTCCAAGAAGTTTGTAAATAGGAAGATTAGCTTCTTTGCCGGCAATATCCCAAAGAGCTACATCTATCATCCCTAAAATGATTTGAGGATAAAACTGTTCTCTGCTCTGATTCCATATAAGATGCCAGATTTTTTCTCTGCATAGAGGATCTTTTCCTATTAGTAGCGGTTTAACTAATGTTAGGTACGGAGCAGTCTTCCTGCCGCTGAATCCAAAAGAAGTGCCGTGGATGCCATTATCAGTAATTATTGTAAATATGCAAACATCGGCAAATCTATCCGCAAAAGATACTCCTTCATGGGAAAGATCAGTTCCTTCGTCAAGGATAACTTTTCTATTGATAACCTGAATCTTGATATCTTTAACTTTCATTATAAATTCCTTTATTAAGCCTGTTTTAGTCACGCCTTAAAGCAATCTAAACCCCAGGACAATTGTGAAAATTGAAATTCTCGACATGAAAAGCCTAATTTTCCTAAGGTAGTTTTAGTTTGCGAGATATCCCAAAAATACTGTGTTTTAATAAGTTCCAAAACTTCTTTTTGATCTTCCTTTTTGTAAAATTGAATGATTTCGTTCTTTTTCTCCTGATCAAAGAACATTATATCACCAATAATTATATGACCGTTTGGCTCCAGAGTAGAGATCGCATTTTGAAAAAACAACTCTTTTTCCTCTTCTGTCAGGTGATGGAGTGCATAGGTGCTTACAATCATTTCAAACTTATTTGTGTTTGAATCAAAAAATTCAAGAAAATCGCATAATTTATAATGGATTTTATCTAAGTTTAATAATTTATTCTTGGCTTGTTTTATCATTTCAATTGAAGCGTCAACACAAACAATGGTGTCATAGTTCTTTAATTGCTGTGTAAGAGTTCCTGTGCCCGACCCCATCTCCAGAATGATTTTAGGGTTATGAACATTTGATACATCAGCGACCCAATTCAGTGTTTGTTTGTAACCTGCCCGCATAGGGTTAGATTCATTCTGAACCCAAGAATCATACTCTTCTGTACAAGAATCATGTTGAAATATATCTACATTTTTACTTTTCATAATATTTATCTCTAATTTTTATTCGTTTTATTAATCTTTAAGATTAATTAAAATCACATTTCACTATAAACTTAGAATTGTATTTTTATTAATAAAATCCCAGTCTATTTCCATGCCGAGACCTGGCCCTTTAGGTACATGAATATATCCTTCTTTATCTATGAGCAACGGCTGTTTTACTCCGTAGTCAAGGACATGATTAATGGTCAGATATTCAAAGAATTTACAGTTTTTTACAGAACACATTACATTAAGGCTCGCTGAGTTCATAATAGGGTCGAACTGTGTAAGCATTTCACATCGCATTCCGAATGCTTCAGCTAAAGTTGCAGTTTTCTTAAGTGCGCTTATACCGTCTCCGAATAATGCATCTGCACGAATAATATCTATTGCTTCATTTTTGATACGGTGTGCCATAGTATAGAAGTTATTTGGATGATATGACTGATATGCAATGGGGATATCGAGGTCTCTGCACAGTTGGGTAAGGCCTGTTATATCCATATCAGATATAGGTTCTTCGTACCATTAAAAATTTAATTTCTCAATCTCTCTGCCGACTTTTAATGCTTCATCATGGTTGTATGCACCTGCTGGATCTAGCATAAGAGTATATTTATCACCGACAGCTTTTCTTACAGCTTTACATATTTCGATGTCTGTATCTGCAATTCCCGGTACGTGAAGCTTACTGGCTGTTATACCCATATTCTTGTATATAATAACAGCCTTTACTGTATCTTCCGGAGTTGGAATAACAGGTAAAGAAGAATAGACTCTGACTTTTTCACGATAAGCTCCAAGCATTTTGTATATCGGCATTCCAGCAGCTTTGCCTGCTATGTCCCAGAGTGCTACATCTATCATGCCCTGCACCATTGACGGTATGAATCCATGTCTGATTTCAGCCCTTAACTTCTGCCATAATTCTTCTCGAAACAATGGATTTTTACCAAGCAGGAGAGGCTTTAGAAAATCTAGATAAGGTGCAACTTTTTTACCGCTGAATCCGAATGAGTTACCCTGAATACCGGTATCTGTAATTATAGTTAGAATTGGAACTATACCTAATTTATCTAAAAAAGATAATTCCCCGAAAGAAAGGTTTGCATTATTACCTAAATTATAATTTCTTTCAATTATCTGAATTTTAACATCTTTTATTTTCATTTTTCCTCTCCTTTTTTTCTACTTTTAAATTATACCTGTAAAGAGAGTATTAAAAGTTAAAAATATGCTGACAGCTTGATTAAAAGAGACAATTGACTTATAATATATATATATTATAAATAAATGTATCAAATGACTGATTTGCTTATGTTTTATAAAGAAAAATTTAAAGAACTAAGAAAGAAAAGAAAAATAACCCAAAAAGAACTGGCAGCTTCAATTGGTAAATCTTTTAAAACACTTCAAAGATGGGAATTATGAAGCAGTGTTCCGTCAGAATATAATATCCGTTTAGTTGCAGATAAGTTGAAAATTGCTGTAACTGCAATTTCTGATTTAGACAGCGAGGATGAACTACTACCTCATTATTATTCTAACCTGAATCCATTTGATAAAAGTATATTTGATTTTTCAACAAAAACTGAATCGCAGAAGCAGCAGTTATTAGTTAATTTTCAGAAAAAAATAGAGATAATGTCCTGGGAAAATATTGAATTGAAAAAGGACAGTAGTTTTTTGAATAATATTATTAATTCTATAGGTACATTAGTTTACTGCAAAAACAGGAGAATGAAGTTTTCTTTTGTAAATCATCGCTTTCTTTTATATTTTGGATTTTCAGATATAGAATCAGTCTTAGGCCGTAGAAGCAGTGACATTTGGACCGGACAGTATAAATGGATTGAACTTGAAGAATTGGAAAAGCGAGTGTTTGAGAATAAGATTGCAATAGATGATGAAGTAATTTCCATACCAAGATCTTTCGGACAGATTGGAACTGGTACTATATCTATTAAACCTGTTTTTGATTCTTCCGGAGAAGTTGAAAATATTATATGTTCTTTACTGGATACGACTGGTGAACAGGTTGCTAAAAAACAGGCTTATTATACTGAAACAGTACTGGATAAACTTGAACATGTTATCTGGATTATAAAAAAAGAACCTTATAAACATTATATTTATGTCAATAACGCAGTTGGAAATTTATATAAAATCAATAAAAGTGAATTTTATATAAATGTAAACAAGTGGCTGGATTTTATACACAAAGATGATAAAAAAAGAATTAAACAAGAAATAATGCATAATAGTGAAGAGCTAATATATAGAATCCAAAGTGATGATAAATCAGTAAAATGGGTTAAGCATTTTTTGTATACTACTGCTATAGGGGAAGAAGAGTTTGAATACTCAATTGTAGAGGATATTACTGAAACCAAAAAAGCTCAGGAAAAAATGGAGCTGCTAGAAATAAATGTTGAAATAATGAAAGACGGTTTGGCTATTGTTGAAAATAAAACTCAAAAATATTTATATTTAAATAAAACTGTTTCTAGAATAACAGGCTATTCCCTTGACCTATTATATGAAAAAGGACATGATTTCTGGAAGAATAATATAATTGCACCAGTTGACAGGAGTAAACTGCTAAATAAAAATAATTCTAATCGTATTAATAAACTTCGTGAACAAATTATTGAATACAGAATAATAAAACCGGACGGTACTATTGTCTGGGTTCAGAATGTAGTAAAAAATAATAAAATCAACGGGTTAGCCTGCAGAGTTGTTACTTTGAGGGATATTTCATCAATAAAAGAAGCAGATTTAGAAGTACAGCAAAAAATAACTGATGCTTATAATAAAGGCTTAGCTGACGGGAAAAGTAAAATTAAAAATTAAAAAAGTGTTTATTCAAACATTTCTTTTTTAAGAGCCTTTTTCTCCTTGATCATAAAGTTTCCTCTGGCGATTACAGTATCCACATTCATATCTTTATCAAGAATCAAAATATCAGCATCGCTTTTTTCCTGTAAAGTCCCTTTATGCGGGTAAAGGTGAAGAGCTTTAGCTACATTTAAAGTTACAGGTTTTATTGCATCAGTAATAGAATAGTTATCTTCGGTTATTAAATGTCTGATTTCTTGAAAAAGACTATGTGGACTTGAAGAACCAATTTTGGTTAAATGTCCTCTTTTGTCATATTTACTCCAGCTGCCGTTTCCATCTGAACTGAAAGTAATATTATCCAATGGAACTTTGCAGATTAAAGCTTCTTTTAAAGCTTCTCCTGCGGAAAAAAGATGATGTTTTTTTCTTAAAGGAACTGTTGTAAAGTCTATAAAACCGCCCATTTTTCCAAATTTTATAGCTTCAAAGAGAATAGTTTCATTTCTGTTTAGATGCGTAGG
Source organism: Victivallales bacterium (assembly GCA_036011305.1). GTDB lineage: Bacteria > Verrucomicrobiota > Lentisphaeria > Victivallales > GWF2-38-69 > DASCNA01. The sequence goes on along the minus strand of DASCNA010000074.1, from coordinate 10,720 downwards.
GAGAAAATGCTTAATTGGAATATCAGTTTTACTTAGAGTTTCAAAAACTAAATCCAGTTTATCTTTGCCTGAACCTGTATGAATTGTAGCTGTTCCGGCTTTTCTGCTTAACATGCCTGCTGTTCTGGCATTCGAAACAGTTCTTGCAAGTTCTTTTACTGTTACATAAGATGATCTATGATCAGAAACAGCAATTTTAACCCCGATAACTTTATCAATCAGTATTATATCTTCTCTGATACTTCCTGTTATTGACGGGGATGGATACTCATAAGATCCTGAAAGCATATAGCTTGTAATTCCTCTTTCTTCCAATGATCTGGTTTTGGCCAGTAAAGTGTAAAGGCTTCTGGTAGTGCCGTCAGTTCCTAATAATCCTAATACAGTTGTTACACCGCCTGAGACTAATGTTGATAGTTTTACTTCTGAAATTCTTGATGAAAAACCTGCTTCACCTCCTCCACCTATTGTATGGACATGCTGATCTATAATTCCCGGAATAATTGTTTTTCCCGATGCATCCAGATAATTGTACTGCAGGTTTTTGGCGGTAAGATCTATTTTTTGATCAATATTTATATTTTTATCAATTTTAAATATTTTATCATTAATACATAATATATCTTTTTTCCCTAAATGATCAGGAGAATAAACTTCACCATTTTGTATCAGTGTAATCATTTTTTACCAACTTATTATGTCATTTATTATATAAAAAAATCGCCGTTATTTTTATCAGCTTAATAACTAAGAATCAAAATTATCAGTAACATATTTGCCTTAGGAAGTTAAGCAGGTTAATAAGTTTATATTTAAAATTATATATAAAAACAATTATCTTACAATATCTGTTTTTGGCTGACAGTCATTAATTTATATAAATTAAATTTAATACCTGTAATACATTTTTATTTATTATATAGCTCTGTTTCTATGTTCTTGCCGTCCGGCATTATGAGATTATATTAATAAATGGATTTTAATAATTTTTATTTCTTATTCTGGAGAAAAAAATGCCTTTTAAAATAATAACGCGTTTTGAAAATGGGAAACTTGACCCTCAGGTTACAGCTTTGCTTGATATTATGAACAGTGCTCAACCACCTGATTATTCAAAAGTTGATTTTACTGAATTTAAAGAGACGGCGAATAAACTCTTTACTGAATGCTACAAAGCAAAGAGACATGACAGTGTTGGAAAAATTAATGATTTACTAATTGACAGTCCCGATATAAAAATTCCGGTTAGAGTATATACGCCATCAGGAAACGGTCCTTTTTCTGTATTTTTATATATACACGGTGGAGGGTTGATGACATGTAATCTTGACACACATGATAATATATGCAGAGCTTTTTGTAATAGAGCAGGCTGTATTGTTGTTGCAGTTGATTATAGGTTAAGTCCTGATAATAAATTTCCTTCAGGGTTTAATGATGTCTGTAATGTTTTTGAATGGATTATAGATAACATTATGGAATATAACGGTGAACCTAATTCAGTAGCTGTTGGTGGTGACAGTGGAGGTGGTACTTTAGCCGCTGCTCTAGCAGTTAAATACAGCAAAAACTCCAAATATAAAATTGTTTTTCAAATGCTTTTATATCCCTCTTTAAATGTTTCTGCATTTGATACAGATTCTTATTGTGAATTGAAAGTAGGCTATGGACTTAGCAGAGAAAAAGTTCAATGGTATGTAGATAATTACCTGGCTGACGAGAACGATAAATACAACATCTATGCCTCTCCGCTATTAAATGATAATATGGAAGGTTTACCTCCGGCTTTTATAATAACTGCAGAATATGATGTGTTGAGAGATGAAGGTGAGCAATATGCTCAAAAACTGGATTCAGCAGGCGTGGCGGTAAAGTGTATCAGATATGGTGGACTAATTCATGCTTTCCTGAACATGGATGGAATTATTGGCAAAGTAGAGACTGTTTTTTCAGAATTGAGTGACATATTAAAATATGAATTCGAGCAGTATCGATGATTATTTATGTAAAATTATAAACTGCGGTAATTATATATAGGAAAAAAACAGGATGATAAAAAGAGATAGAACAGGTAATGAAAAATCATTATTCGATATTTTAAAATATTATGATTTCAATTTAGGACAGATTAGGAAATACAATGTAGTTGAATTGGGAAATGAATCCAATGAATTGTTTTTGAATGTAGTTGAAAGAACACATGGAACTATTGGAACTTCTATTGAGGTAAAACTTAATTTAGATACAGTTCGTAAATTTGCGATATTTACTCTGTTCTCGCAGGCTCCGAATGGATCAGGTAAATTACCGGTTAAAATTTGTTTTTTAAACTGGGGAGATTATCATAAAACATTATGGAAAGACAATATTGATCCTTGTCTTAAACTTGCTAAAATATCACACGAGATTACAGAACTAGATAGTTTGTTTCTTGGTGTGGTAGATTTACCTTCAATAAAGATGTTTACAAAAAGTATTTCTGAGCTGGAAAGGAGTGTTTTTGATTTTACGCTTTCTATCTTGAATTATAATGGAGTAATTTGAAGTATGAAGATTTTGTTGAGAGTGGCAAGGGTTCTGTAAAATGGGACAAATGTGGTGGGGATAGGGAGATTTGAATAATTACAGAACCCTCACCAAGATTTAATATGTCGCACTATCAAATTTTTTCAATGAATTTAAAGAAAAAAAAGCAAATAAGTTTAAATTATTTGCTGGTAACATAAAATTACTAATAATCCTGTAACGGAAAAATAGCTGAGGATAATAATATGCATGATTCTTATGATTACAAAAAAGATATAGAAGAGTTGATGTGGATGTTGAATACCATGTTGAAGTTTGAAATAATTAACCGTAATACGCTAGATGATATATACGATGATTTATTTATAAAAACAGAAAAATTGTTTAAAAGATATTATGAGGACGATTATCTTAAAATAAACGGAGGAAAAAAAATATACGATAATTTCCAGGAATATATATTTGAATCGTTAGGAAATAAAACTTTTATACTGGATTTATTTAACAAAGAAGATGTTACTGAATCTGAAAGAGAGCATATGAAGAGAGATTTCAGAAATATCATTTGCTACATCATTGAAGAACTTAATGAGATCTAAATTATTGTTAATTTATTATTAACCACTATCCGGATCTATTTCAATAATACTGTAATGATACTATAATCATAATTAAACAAATATGGAGTTTTATTATGAGATTTATAGTACCATTACTGCTTTGCTGCCTATTTAGCATACAGGCTTATACCCTGGACCTGACTACAAAAAATGGTGTTGTCTATACTGATATTGAAATACAGAACTTTAAGGCACCAAATGTTTACTTTAAATCTAAGGGAAAAGAAGAGATTATAAAATCCAGTAATTTCACTGATGGTTCGATAGAAGATATCAGAAAAGCTTTAATTAGAAAAGATTCTATCACTATGACTATCGGGCAGTTAAATAATAAAATCAATATCTTAAAAGATGAATTAAATAAACTTGAACCAAAAATTAATAAAACTACTTTAGAGGATTTTGAGGAACTGATGGAAGATTCTGAAGATGCAAAGTCTTCAGAACTTAAAAGTTTAAAATCGAATATAGACAAAAATCAGAAAATTATCGAAGAATATAAAAATGGAGAAATTAATCCATCATTGAAAAGCAATTACAGTTTAAGAAACGGTGCCTGGTTTTTTAGAACAGGTGAAATACAGCAGCAGGTTATAGAAAAAAATGAAAAAAAACTGTCAGATAAAAAAGATTTATTTGAGAAACTGGAAAACAATAAAGGTTTTTATTATAAATCAATGTCTCCTGAAAATATGAAAAATGGTGATATGGGCACTATTTCAGAAAGTGTTACTGTATTCCAGATTAAGAGTATTTATGAGATGCTATGCAAAGTCACATCTTCTAAAAGTACTGACTATAGAGGAAGAAATAAACAGATACTGTTTTGGATAGACGGAGTTAAAACAGATAAGTTTTCCAAAGGTGAAATTATTCATCTAAAAGATGATGTCCTATATGTTGCAGGTAATACTTCCTATAAAACAGATGACGGATATAAAACAGTACCTCTGCTGAAGAAAATAGATACAGACCTGTATTTAAAATTTACAAGATTTAAAATTGAAATCAAACGTTATAACAAACAACTGGAAACTATTAAAGTTTTAAATTCAATTTAATGACTTAATTTTCTTAGTGGTTTATTTATGTCAGAGAATAAGAATTTTATTGCTTCTATTGCTATTATATCAGCAGTAGTTTTTCAAACTTATATTGATATATATCTGCCTGCTCTACCTAAAATAGCAGAATATTTTAAATGCAGTGCAAGCATGACGCAGATTTCTCTTTCAATTTATCTTTTGGGAGCTGGAATAAGTTTTATGCCGTATGGAATCCTCGGTGACATTTACGGGAGGAAACAATTTTTGGTAGCTGGACTTGCCTGTACTCTCATCGGAAGTCTGATATCCATTTTTTCTCCTAATATTTCAGTATTTCTAATCGGTAGATTTATACAGGGAGCAGGCGCTGCTTTTTATGTATTGTCTTCTCCGATATTACTGGACATATTTGAAGGGGAAAAATTAATCAGTGCTTTTACTTACGCTAATATTGCATATTCTACAGTACCTTTGGCAGCCCCGTATATTGGTGGTGTTTTAGTTCATTTTTTTGATTGGCAGATTATATTCATTTTTCTTGCGTTATTTATAGGCAGTCTTTTAATTGCAGTTTTATTCTTTATGCCGGAAACTTTAGCAAAATCTCAAAGAGAAAATCAAGTTTCATTTAAAAAAGTATATAAAGTTATAAATAATATTTTACTCCATAAACAATTTCTATGGCTGTCAGTATTAATTGCAGTGTCATGGAGTAGTGTAATTGCATTTTATGCTGTAGGTCCATTTTTATATCAGAATATATTCACTATTACTCCTTATTATTATGGTGTAATAGCTTTAATGATGGGGGGGGCTTATCTGATTTCCAGCTTTTTCAACAGGATTCTGTTAAAGAAAATAAGTCCGATTTTTTTAATAAAAACAAGTATTGTATTATCCACTTTTATCTCTGTTATATTTGTAATTATAACTTATTTAGGGTATATGAATTTAATTATTTCCACTCTGTTTTGTTTTCTGATCATAATGAACATTGGTTTCCTATTTATAAATGGAATGACATTGAGTCTATCCTTATTTCACGAGACTGCAGCAATAGCAACTGCACTTCAATGTACAATCTGGGTTATAATTTGGGCTGTTGCCTCTTGGATAATATCTTTTTTCCACTATTCTCAGTTTACTTTGGCTTTTAGTTTTACTGTTTTTGCAGTAATAAACTTAATTATCTTAATAGCAATACATAAAGAACTAATAATACCTAAAAAAATGCAGGAAACAAAAGGAGAGTGTAGTAGATGAAAAAAATTAGTGTGAAAGGTTTAGCACTTGCTTTGGGAATTACATGGGGACTTTATATGCTGTTTCTGGGATGGGTTGCAGGTTTCGGCTGGGGGGTAGAATTGATGGAAGGAATGTCATCGCTTTATATCGGATTTTCTCCATCATTTATAGGTGGTATAATCGGTGCAATCTGGGGATTTTTTGATGGTGCAATAGCAGGTATACTAATAGCCTTTATCTACAACCGAGTATCCAGAAAGAAATAGCAAATAACAATACTCAAATCACAAATAAACTTTACTCAAGTGCATTAATAAGTCATTGATATTAAAGTTTTTTAAAAACTAAAAATTTGCTTTCTATAAAATTAAACAACATACCGCATATAATGCTCAGGAATGCTGTAAAAAGATAATAGTGATTGAATAATGATCAAACAGGTAAACTGGGCTAGTCGAATATGCCTCAAAAGGATTAAAAGCAGGAGACTTGTATGTTGAGAAAGCCAATACTTATTCTGACTACAGAAAAGATTTAATGCCCTGGCAAGAATGCCTAAAAGTACTGCCTGAGTATACCAATGAAGTAAAAATAGATAATAATGAAAATGATTTTGTAGGCACACTAAAAAATATGCTTAATACTATGGCAAAAAAGTTGACGATAATTATTTTAATATCCCAGATTTTGTCATCTATGAAGATGATGGTAGACCTGTATTGAAGAAATATGACCCTAAATCCAAAAATGAAGAAGCTGATAAACTTGAGAGAATGATAAAAGAATGCCTGAGCGATCTTTGCTCGATATTTTGAGCAATACAAATTACTACACCGGTTGGGCGGATGTTTTCGGCCCCATTTCTGGAACTGATCCTAAATTAGAAAATCCATTAGCAACTTATATCCTACTGCCATTTTGTTATGGAACAAGCTTGGGGACGAAGCAAACTGCTAAACATATCAGGACAAATATTGAGGCTAAAACACTATCAAGAGACAATAAAAAACACGTTAATGTAAATAAACTTAATCAAGCCAGTGCAATAATAAATAATGTTACTAATACCTTTCCGATTGTTAAAGGCTGGGGAGAAGGAGTAAGAGGAGCGGGTGATGGAACATTTGATGATATTTATGATGAAAACATGATATCAGAGCATCATTTTCGATATTGTAAAAAAGGAGGAATTGCTTATCACCATGTTGCAGATAATTATATTGCAATCTTTTCGACTTTTATTCAATGTGGCGTTTGGGAGGCTATACATATAATTGATGGATTACTTAAAAATGCATCTGAAATTCAACCTCAAATAATACACTCAGATACCTAGTGACAATCATTACCTGTATTCGGATTAACATATTTATTAGGGATTGACTTAATGCCCAGAATACGTAACTGGAAAGACCTGAAGCTTTATAAAACATCAAAGGAAATTACTTATAATAATATTGATACAATGTTTTGCGACAGTGAAATAGATTGGGAACTATTATCCAAACATTGGAAGGATTTAATGCAAGTAGCAATTTCTATAAAACATGGCAAAGTCTCATCATCATTTGTTCTATCTAAATTGAGCTCATACAACTATCAAAATAAACTTTATAAAGCGTTTCAGGAGTTAGGTAAAGTAATAAGAACTGTTTTTCTTTTGAAATATGCTTCAGATAAGAACTTAAGACAAACAATTACTGCAACAACAAATAAAGCAGAATCGTATAATGGCTTATCTGATTGGATAAGGTTTGGTTCTAAATACCTTTCAACATCTAATAACCCGGATGAGATGGAAAAAGCTGTTAAATATAATAGTCTCATTGCGAATGCTATTATGCTGCAAAATGTTATAGATATAGCTGAAATATGTAATCAGTTTAAAAAAGAAAGTGTAAAAATAACAAAGGAATTGATTAGCTACATATCTCCATACATGACATTTCATATAAAGAGATTTGGGGAATATATCCTTGATTTGGAAATAGATCTACCATCTATAACTGAATTTATAAATAATGAAATATTCTTTGAAAAGGCTAGCTGATGAATGAGGGAAAGTGATTTTGGATAAAGGTTTTATTAACACTTAGGGTTCAAGGAATTATAACCTAATATTAGCCAAAATTGGTCATTTACACACGTATCCTGTTACACCCCCGTATATTTTTGAAGTCTAGCTTACCTCCGAATATTGCTTTATATCTGTACATCGTGTTTTCTATAGAATTTCGCTTGCTGTGTCCTGAGTTTAATTCCCAGAGGTATCGTCCATCTTTCTTTATTTTTATTATATTTTCATCACGTTTGGTAGGGCTATTGGCTGCGTCTGCTGATAAAACAGCATCTTTTCGAAGCTGGGAACATACTAGGACTTCTCTAAATTTTCAGTAATCATAAATACAATCTTACCTCGATTCTTAAGAGCGTTATTATATTTGGGTCAGTTCTTTACTCGATAAACAGAAGTACCTTTGCGGTTTTTGCGGGATGACATATGGAAGCCTTCAATGATTAGGTTATATATTGATAACAAAAGGAATAAAAAATAATCGCAATATTTAAAATTTCCAGCTGATTTCGAATCATGCAACAAAGCCGATTAGACCTCTACTTGTAGATGTACCCAGATATCAGATTATTCAATAATAAATATTAAAACTTGACACTAAAAGACTTTGGCAATGCAATAATGTTTTGATACCCAAAAAGTTCTTTTTCAATTGTAAATAAATCATCTAAATTAATTAAGCCATTAGGTAGTAATCTATAAAGATTATAATCTACGAGGGTGTTTCTAATGTCTCTAGAAAAAGTCCTCGAAATTACATTCATTTCATTAAATTCAAAATGAATGCATTTTATTTTATTGCTTTTTAGTAACTTTGAAGCACCTTTAAGTATGGCTAACTCATTACCTTCAACATCAATTTTTAGTAAATCAATTTCATTTATTTTTGCTTTTGCAACAAAGTTATCTAAAGTTTCTACATTAACTTCATAACTAGTAATATCTTTTTTATATAGTTCAGTAAGAACTTTAGAATGTAGAGTCGCTCCAACCGAGCCATCTCCCTCTATATCATATAAAGTCATCTTAGATTGAGTATCACCCATTGCTAAATTATATAAATTTACATTGTCAGATGCTGTATTTATTTTTAATCTTGAGAATGTTTTAGGATGTGGCTCGAATGCAAAAATATCCACTCGTGGGAAATTATTAATTATATCTTTAGTATAATCTCCTTCGTTAGCTCCTATATCAAAAATTATTGGTTTTATGGGAGTAATAAATTTGGGTAAGATATTTTTAATAAAATATAATTCCCCACTAACTTTGGAAGTATTTTTAATGCTAAAATTCAAAACGCCTAGTCCCCTTAAGCTTAAATGGAATAGAGTTCTGTTAACAAATATAAAACATTTTCTTGCAAATATCTTTCGATATATATATATAACATATTCACCTATTCGACTATGCCCAAACCTTAATGCTTCTTCCTTATTCATTCTTTACCTACATTTAATTAACGATTTATTAAAAAACTAATAATTTTGATATTTATTTATTCAAATTTTTCTGTTCTGAATTAAACTTAATTCAAACAAAACACAGGTTAAAAATAACTCCTAATATTATTATTAATATACCTAAATTTCGTTTACTTAATTATAAAAGTGTAAACAGTTTCTTTAATCCAGTAATGCATACTACCTTACAATGATTTGTATATTTTGTAATATAAAAAAGTCATATTTTGTTTAAGAAATAAGGTAAAAATTTTACCTTCATGTATAATAATGGTAAAATTTTTACCTATAATTATGAATTATGGTTTGTTTGTATTATTTGGAATTAAGTTACATTTCAGGTAATAGGCACTACTTCGGTTTGATTTAATATCTCCATCAGTATCTCCTAAGTTGTAGTATTCCTGTCCAGCTATGGCAGTATCAATAATCCCCATAGCAACAGCAGGAATTTTTTTTATTGTGTGGCGGACACGAATAAAATTATGGACTATCCAGTAATCATCTAATGTTATCTGTAACCTTTCTTTTTCCTTGGCATAAGTATTTGTTTTTCTTCTGTATGTAGAATTTTTCCTTCTCAGTGCAGCATTTTGCCATTCACAATGATTGGTATGAATATCACTGTTACCTATATTTTGTTTAGTCTTAAGGTGTTCGGGTACAGGAGTCTGATATTTTTGCCTTTTTGGACCTCTTTTATTCTTTTGACTGCCTTTATTTTTGAGCTTAACTTTTACACCTTCAGGAAGAACAGATTTGGGTCTCCCACGTTTGCCATCATTATAGAGTTCTTTACAAATATCAAAAAGAAGATTGCCATACCCTCTTTCTCCATCATTTATAGGTGGCATAATCGGTGCAATCTGGGGATTTTTTGATGGTGCAATAGCAGGTATAGTAATAGCCTTTATCTACAACCGTGTATCCAGAAAGAAATAGAAATAGCAATATATAAATTTCAAATAAACTGAGTTAGTCCTGTTTATAGCAAAACAAATTAAACATGTAATATAATCCAGTACATTATCAACTGAAATACAATACAGAAGATCTGTATAGAGTTCCTTTTTGTCTAACTAAGTTTGTTTTTTTAAATTTATTTTTTCCATTCTGATTTTAATAACCCCATCACAATTACATCATTGTATCTGCCAAATCTGTAGATCTCTTCTCTCAGGCATCCCTCCTGCTTAAAACCAAGTTTTTTATATGAAGAAATGCCCCTTTTATTAAAATCAAAAACATTAAGTTTGATTTTATTCAGATTTACTTCTTCAAAACAGAAGTTTACTAAAAGGTTAAACGCTTCTGTACCATAACCTTTTCCCCAATATTCTTTTTTGATGGATATGCCTATTTCTCCTATCCTGTTTTTCTGATCTATTTCCTGAATTCCGCAAGAACCGATATATAATTTTTCCTGTTTTAGTTCTATTGCAAACTCAAATACTCCATCACTGTTCCCTGAAAAAGATTCTATCCACTTTTCATGTTCTTCAAGACGGTAGGGATAGATAATTTTGTCAGTCAGTAATTCTCTTAGTTCCTTATTATTGAGCATTTCTTTTAAATGCTCATAATCATCTTTTGTATAAGCTCTTAATTTTTGTCAATACTAGAATAAGTTCCATAGGTAATATTAAATATATTTCCATAGCTGTCAGTTCTTCTTCAAGCAGCCTGCAGGCTGCTTGAAGAAGCCTATTATAACTTTACACTTATTTAGTTTAACAAATTAAAAAG
>DASCNA010000073.1:0-2670 GCA_036011305.1 Victivallales bacterium | reverse complement strand
ATCAAGCTTTTGATCCTTTAAAACAGTCCTTACGTCATTTTCTATACAGTACTTCATAAGAGATGGAATATTAAAAATCATTTCAGAATTTTCGCCATGGTAACTGACAACAGCCTGATAAGCATTACGGAGTTTTTTTAATTTAGTTTTTTTTAATACAAGATCTGATTTATTTTTTTTTCATAACCAAGATCTAAATTTTTCGACAAGAATAGAGCACTAAAAAAATGGCTATGCCATAATCCTTTCAAAGAAGGGTTACGACTATACATTGCTGGAGGTTTAACGTTACTAACAGAAGAAATACATTCAAGGGATTTAATTTCATCTAATATTACCGATACGCTTGAATAGATGGTTCGAAATTTACCTATACTAGTATTCTGTAAGTATTTGCTTTCTTTCCCCTTGGTGAACCATTAATTGCTAATACATTCATAATATGTATTCCTATTATCTTCTCATAATGTTTTTGATCACATATATTTTTGGGCGGTAAGCCCAAAAATATTAAGTGCATCTACTGGTTAAGTGTTTGTTCTTTTATTTGTTTTTGAATACATTAATTTAGTTTAGCTCTTATCTACCTTTATAATGAAATAGATCATCAAGTTTGTATGTTGAAAAATTTGACTCCATAGCATTAGAATTCTTACTTTTTAAATCCTCATAAGCGACCATTATTATTCTAGCATTGGGCAGGAAGATAAAGGCTTGTTCAGTTGTTTTATTACTGGAAATACATATTCGTTTATGAAAAGTTTTAATAGTGACCGTGGTACCTTTAAGGTAATTATCTGACTCCAATTTATCTAGTGCTCTATATAGTTTTGCATAGCGTGTTTCTTTTCTTCTATCAGTATTTGGGTAATTTTGTTCATATTTTCTGAAGTGGTTTGTAGTGCATATCGTATATGGTCCAATGGGAATATCATCAGTCGGATTGCGAATCGTTGCTCCATAGGCATCAACCTCATATACGAAAACTGGAATTTTTTGACCATAATATGGTGCTGCTACCATACCATTTAAACCACCTATTATAGGACCTCCAGTTGTGGTCTTTTTACTCAGTTTATTGTTTACAGACATAACATCAGCTTCGGTGTTTTTATGGTCAGCAGTTATAAGAACATCTCTAATAAGTATACTCATAGGTGTATATCCAGACTTTTTAATTGGACTTGGCCTACCAGCAGCATAATTACCCTCCATGACTACACCAAACTCATTCATACCTGTTAATGTGCCTATACAACCTGGGAACATCATTACTGATGCCCACTTGTTTTTTGATGAATCAAGTGGTTCTTGAACCATTATCAAGCCAAGTAGGACTGAAGTTTTTCTAAAATCATTCTCGCCATCCTGACTTCTAAACATTATAACCCCACTTTTTAATTCACTATTTTTAGTTAGTGGTCCCCAAACAGCAGCCGCAGAGCAATTAGGTACATACATTGCATCTGTATAGGAATTTATACACATTAGATCTATAACATCTACATCTCTATTTACTTCTGGCAAATACATATTACATTTACTATCTTTCATCCCCTTGATAATACCATTAAGCTCTTTCATATCTGTATTTGTCCAGACTAAATGTTTTTTTACCCATGGACGAATATCTTTTTCATAGTGAGAAGCAGAACCAGCAAAGTACTCAACCATAAGATATGAAATAGTATCTCGTATTTGAGGTCCTACTAAGTATCCCTGGGCATAACCTCTGGCTGATGGAGGCCCCCATACATCCAGTACTTTTTTACCCTTGATAGTTTTGAGTGTTCCACCATATTTTTTATCGACTTTGACGGATATGTCCTTTTTGGGATAAGGAGTTACTGTTTTTAGATTAATATCAATACCAGATATGTTGTTATCATTTACAGTTATTTTTCCCCAGGCAGAATCTTTCTGATACCAACCTGTTGGCTCTAATAGATCAAAATCAACATCTTTATCTTTGTTTTTATCCATCCAAGCATAAATGAAATAACTATTTCCTGGTTTAAGTCCTTTAATTTTGTAATTTCCTTTATGGTTTATCTTTGCATAGGAGACAAACAGATCAAGGTTAGGAACATTATATTTACTCAAGGCATCTCTTAATTTCTCAAGGTTCTGGAATGCTAAAACATAAATATCACCTTGAGCCTTGCCTGTATATGAAATTTTACCCGAAATAGAATATGATTTACCTGATAATAATTGTGCAGGTTTAGTTGTCTGTGTAGTATTATTGGTTCCGATTATTGTTTGCGAGGCACATCCAACAACACAAAGCGTGATGATTCCAGCTACTATATAAAATAATTTTCGCATATTTCTCTCTATCTTTATTTGATTATTTTTTCACTTAACATATTTATTATATACATCTGATAAATCAATCTCCCTGAGTCTACGATCGGTGATATAACACCAAAAAAATCGATATTATATAAAAACTACAATATGCGTAAAAATTGTTATTTTTAAAGGATTTATTTAGAAAAATTGAATTACTTAATGTGAAAATATTCACCTTTTGTCAATACTAGAATAAGTTCCATAGGTAATATTAAATATATTTCCATAGCTGTCAGTTCTTCTTCAAGCAGCCTGCAGGCTGCTTGAAGAAGCCTATTATAACTTTACACTTATTTAGTTTAACAAATTAAAAAG
>DASCNA010000072.1:0-1847 GCA_036011305.1 Victivallales bacterium | reverse complement strand
CTTTTTAATTTGTTAAACTAAATAAGTGTAAAGTTATAATAGGCTTCTTCAAGCAGCCTGCAGGCTGCTTGAAGAAGAACTGACAGCTATGGAAATATATTTAATATTACCTATGGAACTTATTCTAGTATTGACAGCTGAGATAGAAATTCCAGCTCATTCCACTAATGATCAAATAGTAAATCATAAATACTACACTTTAAAATATAATGAAGATAGAGAGCAATCTGACTGGGTGGCCTATTCATTATCAGATGCAATGATCAAGCAGGGAAGGGCTAAGAGATCAAATAGATTTAAGGCAGATCCTTATGTCTCTACCGGTTCAGCAACTTTGTCTGATTATAAAAAATCCGGTTATGATCGAGGACATTTATGTCCAGCTGCAGCTATGAGGATTTCGCCAATTGCAATGAAAGAAAGTTTTTATCTGAGCAATATGAGTCCCCAGGAGCCTGGCTTTAATAGAGGAATTTGGAAAAAACTTGAAGCAAAGGTCAGAAAATGGGCAATTAAAAATAAGAAAATATATGTAGTTACCGGTCCTATTTTTTATTCAGGTGAAAAACATAAGGAAATTGGTCCTAATGGTGTCGATGTTCCAGATGCTTACTTTAAAGCTATTCTTGATTTTAGAAAGCCGGATATAAAAGCGATTGCTTTTATACTACCTAACAGTAAGACAAATCTACCTATATCTAGTTTTGCTGTAAGTGTAGATAAAGCAGAAGAAGTCACCGGTATTGATTTCTTTTCAGAAGTTCCTGACTATATTGAGAATGATATTGAAGCAAAAGCTAATTATAATAAATGGAAATGATTGTGGCTAATAAAATACAAATAGAAAAAGTCAGACAGTCAAATATGGGTTTTATTAATGAATAATCAAAAAGCATTAAATATTATAAAGAATCTTCATGATTATATGGATCCTGTAGCTAAAGAAAGAGTTTCAAATAATTCTTTTTTAAGAGATAGTGATGTACATGCTGCTTTAAGTAAAGCGGTTCATCTTTTAGAAGTTGAAGCAACAAAAGAAAGTGAGTTTAAAACGAAAAAATGGACAGCTAACGATCAGATGAAACTTAGAGATTTATATGAAGGTAGACAAAGCATACCTGAATTAATTATTGAACTTGATAGATCTGAAGCTGATATTAGAAACAGATTAAAAATGTTAGGTCTATTAAATGAAAATTTGTAGATTAAAGTTTCCATATAGGCCATATAAAAAACAGCGTTTTATACTTATTTAGAAAATCAAAATTTATAACAATTAAAATGTATTAAAAGATGTACTCAAATTTATGTTTACATAATATTACATGTATGCTTATTACACCCTTTTCTTTGCTCCGCTGCAGAAAACCCTGTACCCACCCATACTCACTCGCTTCACTCGTGATAAACCTTCATCAACACTGATTAATAGTTACTTCCAATTATCTGCTGCAGCTGCCTTCGGTTAGTTTAGGAAGTACCTTCCTATTAAACTAATATTTGAAAATACTCCTCTCTTTTTCGCGTTGCTCTTTGAGGGAGGTGCAGTAGTTTATTTCACCAGTGAAATAAAATATTTTCAAATACAACTGATTGATAATTTTGTAACTAAATTCAGTGTTAATTCCAGTTTAGCTCCGCTCGCTTTCGTGCAAATCCTAATCCTTGCAGGACAACCAAATTTGCACTACAGCTCGCTCCGTTTGGTCAATCCTGCCCAAAGGCAGCTGGTCCAGCTGCTAGGAATGATTTTCCTCTGGAAAATCGTTTACAACAATGAGTTTGCCTGCAGTATTTCATTCTGATACTGATGTTCGTTTTTCATTAATCCTTTTTCCATACTTTTT
>DASCNA010000071.1:0-27658 GCA_036011305.1 Victivallales bacterium | reverse complement strand
TTTGGGTTGCGTTCAGTATTCCAGTTTCAATAGCTGGTACCTTCATTGTAATGAAACTTACAGGTATTTCAGTAAACATTCTTTCACTTTTTGGTTTAATTATGGTTATAGGCTTTATAGTTGACGTCGGAGTTGTTGTTAGCGATTCAATCAGTAAAAGTACAGGTAACGGCAGTCGGCTTGATGATATAGTATCAGGAGTTAAGAGAGTAGCCCTTCCTGTAACTGCGGCGATCTGTACTATTATTTTAGGGTTTATGCCCATACTTTTAATATCAGGTGCATGGGGGCAACTGATTAAAGGTATACCCATTATAGTCATAGCCGCTCTGGCTTTCTCTCTTTTTGAAGGACTGTTTATTCTTCCTTCTCACCTGAGAAATGTAAATTTTACAAATGGCACTGATAATGTTTCTCATATTAAACGGTTTCAGAAAAAATTTTCGGAAGGGCTTGAACTGTTTATTTCTAAAATATATTTACCATTAATCAGAAAACTTATAAAATACAGATATTCAGTTTTATGCGCAGGACTTGTTTTATGCCTTCTAGTTTCAGGACTTATTGTAAGTCAGAAAATAGGTGTGATATTTTTTCCTAATACTGAACAGGATAATGTACACGCTGAACTTCAGGTACAGCCCGGCACACCTGATTCAGTGAAGAGAATTCTTGCCCGTAAATTAATGAAAGCATGGGAAAAAGTCGGTAATAAATACAGGGCTGAAAATGGGGGAAGGCTATACTCAGGGGCTTATACAGCTATCAGCGGGAATACAATTGTATTTCATACAGGGCTTGTTCCCCCCGAGCAGAGAATACCTTACTTAAGTTCGTTCCTCGGCGGAAAAATGAGAGAAAATTTCGGTAATTACCCCGAGGTGGTTTCTGATAATTACTCTGTTGTCTCAAATACTCCGGAGGTTGTTTATAATATATCCGGAACAGACCCTGGAAATATACTGAAAGCTGCGGATAAAGTAATGGAAAAATTTAAGAGTTACAATGGCGTTTATTCAGTAGGGACTAACTATAAATATGGAGAAAGAACCTTTGCTATAAAACTTAAACCAGCAGCTTACAGTTATAACTTAAATCTGTCGAATATTACAAGTCAAATACAAAATGGCTATGCCAGTAATGAAATACTAAAATTACAGCGTGGTCAGGATGAAGTCTCCGTTGTTCTGAGTTATTTAAAAAATGGAAGGAATTCGGTGCAGTATTTTGACAGTATGGATATAAAAACACCTGACGGGCACCTGGTACCTCTTTCTGAAGTGGCAAAGATCAGGCTTGAACAGACGCCTCAGCAGATCGAACGATATAACGGCTTGATAAATATCCAGGTTTCGGCAAAAGTTAATACTGATATAACAACACCGAATATAATCAGAGGCGATATGAGCAAAAGCTTCATTCCTTCAATTGCAGGGATGTACGGAGTAAGCTTTAGCAAAGGAGGTAACGCAGTTGAAGAGCAGAATATCATGAATACATTCATGATAACAATTCCTTTGATAATTCTGGTTATATACCTGATAATAGCTTTGACTCTGCAGTCATATCTGCAGCCTTTGGCTGTATTGCTGACTATTCCTCTTGCAGTTGCCTGTTCAATACTGACACTGTATGTTTTTGGGCTTCCGCTTTCAATGATTGCTATCTTCGGGATATCAGCTCTCATTGGTATAAAGGCAAATAATTCTATAGTACTTAATGATGAGATTAACAATAGACTTAAAGAGGGCTTCAGTTATTTCGATGCTGTAACCGGGGCGGCCCAAAGGAGATTCAAGGCTATAATGCTTACGGCAATGACGACGTTTCTGGGATTGTTGCCACTGTTGTTTAATAAGTCTGAACTGGCACCGTATTTTTACCCTATGGGAGTTACAATAGCATTCGGAGTCCTGTTTGGGATGGTAATAAATCTGCTCATAGTTCCGTGCATTCATACAATTTTGAACGATATAAGATGTATTCTTCATTACTATATATTCAGAAAAATGCCATCAAGGGAAGAAGTGGAGCCATGTGTAAAAAATAAATATAATAAGGTTTATACGACAACTGTTTCTGTACAGCATCAGTATAAAAATATTAATTGAATGCCTAAAAGAATGTCAAAATGAAAAATTAACATTTATCTGATTGCTAAAGTAATATCTTTGTAATCAGATAATATTTTGCTAAAATTACCTCTCATAAAGAGTAATTATTGACTTTAGTTTCTTTGAAGATAATGAGATTACAATAATTAATAATATCATGGAAGTTAAGCTTATCAGTAAGGGACCGTTTAGTTTCCATTTCATCAAAAGTCCACCGAACGGGGCGCCTAAACTCCACATAGCCATTCCGACCACGTAAACAAGTCCAACTATTGTTCCCTGCAGTTCTTTTCCGACTGATTCTGAGAAAAGACCGACAAGTATGCAGAAAAGCATAACATCACCAGCCACTACAGGTAGAATACCAAACCAAATGCCTATATCAGCTATTAACAGGTGAGGGAAAAAAGATACTAATAAACTTATTGCTATGCCAGTTGTTTGAAGTCCACATGATAGTTTAACAAGTGCTAGATTGTCTAAATATTTTCTTAAAAATGGTAAAATGAATCCTGTAGAAATTATAAGGCCAATACCGATACAACCTACAAATATTCCTACTTCTTTGACATTATATTTAAAGACAGTTTTAGTAATGGCAGGGATAAAATCGTAATAAGTACCCCAAGATAGTTGATTTAAAACATGTATCAGCATTAAAAGATATAGATTTTTATTGCTGAAAATTATTTTGAGGTTTTTCAACGTAGACTTGGTTTTAGTATGCTTTCTCTTTCTGTCTACAGGGTAAGTTTCCTTGAAAAAGAAGATGATGTAAAATTGAAGCAGTATTGAAATGATTAAGAGAACAATAAATGGAGCCATATATTTATAACCGAATACTGAATATACTCCGATATAACCACCGATCATTGGACCAAGTCCAACTCCGATACCGATGCAGAACTGCATAAGGCTTAAATTTGTCACTCTCTGCTTATTCGAACTTAAATCATTAATAGATGCAGTAGCTACAGATTCCAAAGCCCATAATAATCCATATAGACAAGCACCTATTATAAAAAGCACAAAACTGTGCATAATTAAAGATATAATTGTAAATACAGAAAGTATTATCATAGCTGCTGCAGTTATGTTAAAAACCGTTTTTCTGCCTACTATATCTGACAATGTTCCAAAAATTGGATTTGATATGAGAGTTGCCAGTTTATAAAGTGAGATAAATGCGGCAAAGATCATTGCTCTTTCGCCATATGGCAATCCCTCAGGAATTAGAGTGGAACTTTGTGAAAAAATCAGAAAGGTAAACAACGGTGTTGCCATACTTGTTGAAAATTCAGAAAAAACTACAGTCAAATAGACAGAATTTAAATCTTTTTGAAAATAAATGAAATTAAACCTACTTAATAATTTTTTCATTTTACAGCAATATTTGTTATTGAAGTGATTTTATATTTTAGTATATCACTATAAAAAGTGGTGGCAAGAGGCAGAATCGAACTGCCGACACAAGGATTTTCAGTCCTCTGCTCTACCGACTGAGCTATCTCGCCGAATGGTAGTCCCAAATAAAAAAGTGGTGGCAAGAGGCAGAATCGAACTGCCGACACAAGGATTTTCAGTCCTCTGCTCTACCGACTGAGCTATCTCGCCGAATACAATTTTATTTTGTGAGCTTTTAATAAACTCTAAAATTTAGAATCTTCAAGCTAAATTACGAGAAAAGTTTTTAGTTTTTTGAAAGATAAACCTATTTATAAGAATAGTAATAATTTTTGTCGACAAATAGTAAATATCTGCTAAGTTAATGTTATTTATGTAACAAGATTGGTTATTTAAGAGGTCAGATCTTAAAAATTAATAATGTAATAATTGAGGGGCTTTGGGTGTATTACTATGCAAAAATCAATGAAGGCAATAATTAAGAAAAAAGCTGAACCCGGCTTATGGCTTGGTGAATTACCGGTTCCAGAAGTAGGAATTAACGATGTACTTATTAAAATTCAGAAAACTGCTATCTGCGGCACGGATATTCATATTTATAATTGGGATGAATGGGCACAGAAAACAGTACCGGTACCGATGCAGGTTGGACATGAATATGTAGGGACTGTTGCAGCCGTCGGAAGTAATGTTCATGGTTTTAAGATTGGAGATTTAGTCAGCGGAGAAGGGCACATTGTTTGCGGACATTGCAGAAACTGTTTAGCAGGACGCAGGCACTTATGCATGAAAACTTTAGGCGTTGGTGTGAACAGAGCTGGTGCATTTGCCGAGTATTTAGTTATACCTCAGACTAATGTATGGTATTGCGATAAAAAAATCCCTGCTGATGTTCTTTCTATATTTGATCCATTCGGAAATGCTGTTCATACAGCTCTTTCTTTTGATTTACTTGGAGAGGATGTTTTAATTACAGGTGCAGGCCCAATAGGTATAATGGCAGCTGCAATAGCAAAGCATGCCGGTGCACGTTACGTAGTTATTACTGATATTAATGATTACAGGCTTGATCTTGCTGCTAAAATGGGAGCAACTAAAACTGTTAATGTCAGCAGAGATAATTTAAAAGATGTAATGAGTGACCTGCATATGCATGAAGGCTTCGATGTCGGACTTGAAATGTCGGGTAATCCATCTGCATTTAATTCTATGCTTGACAGTATGTTCCATGGTGGAAAAATTGCCATGCTTGGAATTATGCCTTCTGATACAACTATTGATTGGGACAAAGTTGTATTTAACGGATTGAGCATCAAAGGTATTTATGGTAGAGAAATGTACGAAACATGGTACAAAATGACCAGCATGCTTCAATCCGGACTGGATATTTCACAAGTTATTACGCATAGATTTAACTATAAAGATTTTAAAGAAGGTTTTGAAATTATGCGTACCGGAAATTCCGGTAAAATAATTTTGAACTGGGAAGATTAAAGTATTGATATAGTGAAATTATTAAAACAATAGAATCAGGGGTATTACTATGTATGGAAATATGAAATCTCATTTAGCTAATGAACTTAACTCTATCAAAGAAAGCGGTCTTTTTAAAGCCGAGCGTATTATCACAAGCCCTCAGCGTGCAAATATCAGCGTTAGTACCGGACAAAAAGTGTTAAATATGTGTGCCAATAACTATCTTGGACTTTCTGATAATGCTGAAATTATCAATGCTGCAAAAGATGGTGTTGATGAATGGGGTTATGGTCTTTCATCTGTTCGTTTTATTTGCGGAACTCAGGAAGTTCATAAGAATCTTGAAGCAGAAATTTCCAGTTTTCTGGGTACAGATGATACTATTCTTTACAGCTCATGTTTTGATGCCAACGGAGGTCTTTTTGAAACACTGCTTTCTGATAAAGATGCAGTGATAAGTGATGCGCTTAACCACGCAAGTATTATTGACGGAGTCAGGCTCTGTAAAGCCAACCGTTTCAGATATGAAAATAACAATATGGCAGATTTGGAAAAAAAATTACAGGAAGCTTCTGACTGCCGTTTTAAACTTATAGCTACTGACGGTGTATTTTCTATGGATGGAACGATTGCGAATCTTAAGGCAATTTGTGATTTAGCCGACAAATATGATGCGTTAGTAATGGTAGATGATTCACATGCTGTAGGTTTTATGGGTAAACACGGCAAAGGAACTCATGAGTATTGCGATGTTATGGGACGTGTTGATATTATTACCGGAACTCTAGGAAAAGCTCTTGGCGGAGCAAGTGGAGGCTATACCAGCGGTAGAAAAGAAATTATAGATATTCTTCGTCAGCGTTCACGTCCTTACTTATTTTCTAACACTGTAGCGCCTGCTGTTGTGTGCGGTTCTATTAAAATGTTTGAAATGTTGAAATCTTCTACTGCTTTGAGAGATAAGCTGGAAGAGAATACTAAATATTTCAGAGCTAAAATAAGTGAATTGGGATTGGATGTAAAACCTGGAGATCATCCTATTGTGCCTATAATGTTGTATGATGCTGTTCTAGCTCAGAAAATGGCTGCCAAAATGCTCGAAAAAGGAGTTTATGTGATAGGCTTTTTATATCCGGTTGTTCCTAAAGGGCAAGCAAGAATCCGCACACAGATTTCTGCTGCTCACACTAAAGAAGATCTTGACTTTGCTGTTAAGATGTTCGCTGAAGTGAAACAGGAACTCGGAATTTAATTAATATAGCTGTTAAAAACATTTATAGAGACAGTGAATCTTTGTCTCTGTAAATATTTTTGACTTTATTAATTAATGAGGAATTTCGTAAACTTTATTATAAATTTTCAGATTATCTTTAGATTTGATTTACTGTTAATATTGATATAATTCGGATACATGTGATATGGAATTAGATAGAAATATTATAAAAGAAAAAAGAAATAGTATTGTGATAGTAAATACTGGTGATGGCAAAGGTAAAACTACTGCTTCACTGGGAACTGCATTTCGGGCATTGGGATGGGGCTGGAAAGTATTGATGATACAATTTATCAAAGGTAAATGGAATCCTGGAGAAAAAAGATGTGCTGAAAAGATTAATTTACCATTTGAAATAATATCTTTAGGTAGCGGATTTACATGGGATACTAAAAATAGAGAACATGATATTTCTGAATGTGCAAAAGCCTGGGATTATGCTAAAGAGAAAATACTGAGCAGTGAATATGATTTAATCATACTTGATGAACTTAATATTGTACTGTCTCTAAAATACTTATCTGTAACTGAAGTTACGGAGGTACTCACTCAGAGAAAAAAATGGGTAAATATCATTATTACCGGAAGAAAAGCTCCTGAGGATTTAATTCAATATGCAGACTTGGTTACAGAAATGAAAAAAATTAAGCATCCTTTCGACAAGGGGATAAAAGCATTGAAAGGGATTGAATTCTAACTTTTTTTATTAGTATGTTTATTAACTTTTGCCTGTTTTAATGCAGCAGCAATCTTTTCTATATCATAAATCGGGTTGTTAGATGTCTTTACAATGTTTGTGACTGGTGGATGCTCTACGCCTTTGAGTTTAAGATGAAAATTGTTATTTGTTGTCTTTAGTATTTTATATCTTAATTCTGTGTTGAGCAGATAGGGTTTTACATAATTTTTTGTTAAAGTAAAAATCAACTTAGAATTTTCTACATGCCATTTTCCTGATATTTCTCCAGTAGATTTATTATTTTTCTCCCAAAGAAATATAAAATCACCACTTTTTTCAAATTTAATTAATGTCCTAGGCACTAATAATCCTGATTTTTTTGTTCCGTCTTTTGATTTGAAAATTTTAGCTTCAGTTGCTGCATATTCGAGTAATTTAGGCGGAATTTTTTTTATAGGTTTTACTGTCCAGTCATTTCCCCATACACTGTTAGCTAAAATTGTGTCAGTATATTTTTTGTCTTTGGTAAAATAATCAGCTTTTACAGCTGTTGTACACAGTATTGAGAGAGTAAAAAGTATATATATTTGCGATTTTATATGAATTTTTAGCATAAAATATCCTTTAGGAGTATGTTTTTTATGCTAGATAATTATATAAGGTATAATATTGAAATTCAACGATTTATTAACCTTACGCATGATTAAATTTTGTTTTGCGTAAAGTTAATAATTAAATTTTTATTTCATCATTTTCTTAAGAAGCGGTGAGAAAGCAAACAATAATATTCCTACTACCACAGCAAGTATACCGTACAGAGCGAATGCATGTTCAAAAGATATGTCAGATAACCTTAAGTTGTTAGTGTTGATGTATGCATAATTTGCAAAGTATGTAGCAATTGCGCTGCTGCAGCCAAGGTTGAGCAGGGTCAGTCCCATCATCATACCTTCTTTTTCTCTAGGTACAAGTTCCCCAACCATAGCCTGAGCTACTGGTCCTATGAATAACTCTCCTACCGACTGTAACAGATAGCTGAATACTATCCATATACTGCCTACCAGGGCAAAATGAGATGCAGGAATAGATGGCACAAGTAATAAATAACCCAATCCCATCATTATTAATGCAATGATAAATTTTGTAAGGTTACTGACCTTTTTTCCTTTGTTGCCTAGTTTAATAAGTCCCCAGCTGATAATTGGACCAAATATAATAATTACAATTGGATTTAATCCGCTATAAGCCTGTGTCGGAATCAGAGTCCCTAGTATATTTCTATCAACATTGTGCTGTATAAAAAGAGTTAAAGCAGTAGGTGCTAAATTATAAAGCAGCCAGAAAACAATTGAAGCAATACATAGTACTACAAACAGAAGCATTTTTCGTCTTGCTGCTCCTGTGTAATATTTAAATGATATGAATAAAACATATACATATGCCATAGCGGCGACTATAATTATCCAGATATTTAAAGTCTTGGCATGAGCGATAATGAGAGCAAAAACTGAAATTGACAGCAGGGCTACTATAAGCATTTTAATAAAATCTTTAGTCTTTTGTGTGAACCCTCTTTTTTCTTGATCTGACATTAAACTTTCAGTATGGTAATCAATATAATTATTAAATACAATAAATATGCCGACAGCTAGAAAGAGTATTATTGACGGAAAGAGAAATACATAGCTGAAACCAAATATCTGTGCTAAAAACCCGGAACCGATAGATGCAATCAAAGAGCCGATATTAAGTGCAACATAGTTGAGCAGAAAACCGCTATGTCTTCTTGTGTCACCCGGACCGTACAACTGGCTTATTGTACAGTTCATAGCAGGAACTGCAAAATGTGCACCCACAGCAAAGAAGGCAAGTCCGAAATATAAGAAAAGAGTTGATTTAACAGTTAATAACAGAAAAGCAACAATTTCGAGTGAAATTCCTAATATTACTGCTTGTTTATACCCGTATTTACCTGAAAGATAGCCTCCAAGGAGACTGTATACTGTACCTAGTGCCCAGAATACTCCGAATATCACTGTTATTCCTGATCTGGAAAATCCTAGTTCCTGTGTAGCATACAGCACAAGATTAAAATTTATAGTCATTTGTCCTATCATGTAGAAAAAACTGATTACCAGCATGACTTTTAAACCGAGCGGATATAATCTCTTTTTTTCTTTATTTATTGCTGCCTCCATAGGCGTATTCTCCCTTTTTATGTTTTTAGTAAATTAAAATTTTTATACATATAGCTCATATAATAAAAGCTGGTATAAATAGGTATACATTTGTCGAAAAGGCCTTAATTTACTTAAACAGGCAAATTAAGCAAATTAAAATAATTAGAAAGTATATTTATCAGTGTTTTACCTACAAAAAAGCACATAAATTTGAACGTTTATGTGCTTTTTAATATAAATATTTTACTGTTGAATGCCTGAAATTAGATTTTGATCTTCATAAACAGGAATAAACTCTGTTTGTTTGATATTTGCATGACCGTTTTCTAAATTCTTAAATGATTGATCATTTGAAGGAATCCATAGTGACGCAGGTATACCTTCATTTAAACCAATTCTGAATTGAGCTTCCTTGCGATACGTTGTTCCATCTCCAGGATATATATCTGTTCCTGAAAAATCTACCTCTACATAATAAATATGTTTGATTGCATCCCATACTTTTATATTACTCAAAGTACCGCCTTCAATCCAGTTTTTTCTGACAAATGCATTGCTGACAGTATAACCTGCATTATAAAGTTCAGTTAGATCAAAGAAATATCTCAATGATAGTTTGTCTGTAATTTTTGCAGGAGCACAACTGCGGTTATTAATTAATGCACGAATTTCTGTAGAATTATCTGTTTCATAATTTATTGATGCTTCTACATAATACTCATCCGTTCTTGGAGATTCAATAGGCGGGAATGTAGAATCAGCTTCTCCACCATATTCTTTATACATTCTGGCCAGAGCTCCAGTGAAAGCTGCATTATAATCCAATGCTACTTCATTGCAATAGTAGTTTGTACGGTCATCTTTATAGCTAAAATCATCAGCTTCTTGCGGGCCGCCGGTTAATGCACCGTAAAGTATATTTCTATTATCAATGTCGCTGTCTACTCTATTAGTTCCGCTAGCACTTCTGTGATGTACTCTTTTAGGAGGATTCTTGCCAAAGCCTACTACATAACTTCTTTCTGCAGGGTTGTCTCCAAGTATATAGTCTATTTGACGTTCTGCAAACTGGAAGTAAGAAGATCCTGAATTTTCAAATTTATCAGAATAAATAAAGGCCAGGAATGCTGAATTTGCAGCATAACGAAGTGAACTCCATTGAGAGTGCCATCTTAGTCCTCCAGCAGTAATAGTAACTGTACTTGATCCTTTTACATATAAATCAAGAAAGTTTTTAATCATATTTTTGTAGTTGCTGTTATTAGTAAGTTCAGCCATAAGAAGTGTGGAAGCTGCCCATTTATCATCCCAGCTGAATTCAACTGGAGCTTTGAATGCTGACATTGCTTCTTCTGCTTTATTTAGGTAACTAGTATCACCGGTTGCTTTATATAACCACGCAGCACCCCAAACTAATTCATCATTATATCCACTCCATGACTTGTAGAAGCTTGCTATTTCTGAAATGCTTTCATGATATAACCCCCTGTAGTTATCTGCAAAACTATATAACTGTTTTGCATGATAGAGCATTTCTGAAGAGTATGACGGATTAATATCCTTGAACACTATTGATGCTGCTGCAAGTGCTGCAGCAGTATCAGCCGCAAGGTCTGAACCCGGTTTAGATGTATCTATTTTATATGGTGTACGTGCAATTCCAATTGTTTCCAGTAATTCAGGTGCACCCCAGAAGCTATGATCTGCACTTACATCTCCTATATGCCCCCAGTATTCATTTGGAGAAGTATGAGCTTTCAGCATCCAGTCTGTGCCCCATTTTATTGTTTCCAGAATATATGCTAGCTGTCCTGATTTTTCATAGGCATCTTTATACTCAATTGCTCCCCAAGCAAGGTTTGTAATTGTAGCAGCTAGAGGGAAACCGAATTTACCATGGTCTCCTGCATCATGATATCCTCCACTTAAATCCAAATCGGCTTCAATACCATCATTTAATGATGAGTGGCTTCTCCAGTTTACACGATTTTTCATATAACCATTGTGGAAGCTTGAAGAAAGGTCGCCATCAAACTCTGGCAGCTTACCAGATCTTTGGCATTCATAGAAATAAATTGATTTTTGCAGAGCTTCTCCATAAGCGAATTTACCTGGTAACGGATCGTTGCTTTTTACAGTTATAAAGAGAGTAGCATATGCAGTTCCTCCTTTTCCGTCAGAAATAGTATAAACAACGCTTTCATTTCCTATATATTCAGTATTTGGAGTATATACTACTTCGTTTCCTGAGAGTTCAGCTATACCATTTAAAGGAGTTCCTACTGCTGATACGCTTAAACTGTCACCGTCACTGTCAGTATCATTTGAAAGAACATCTACTGAAACATTTTCTCCTTTAAAAATAGTAACATAATCTGCATTTGCAACTGGATTGCTGTTAACAGGTGTATCATCACCTTTAATAGTTACATTGACTGTAGCACCTGCTGTTCCACCATTACCATCAGATATATTATAACTGAAACTATCTGTTCCAACATAATCTGTATTTGGTGTATATGTGATTAGATTACTGTTGATCACTGCAGAACCATTTTTAGGTGTAGAAGTTGAACTGATAATTAATGCATCACCGTCAATATCTGAATCATTGCTAAGTACATCAATATTTATACTTTGATTTTTCTCACTCTGTGCAGAATCATTTGCAGCTGTAGGTTCATTATTTAACGGCGGTGGAGGAGGAGTTGTTCCATTACCGTTTATTACTACATTAACAGGTATGTCTGTAGAATCACCGCTTCCCTGAAAACCGAACGATACTGAACCTTTAGCAGGTATATTTTTATTCCATGATTCATTTTTTATATAATAATGATTTCCTGTGTGTGAATCTAAAACTGCATTCCAGATGTTTGTGATATTGGGTTCCATGTCAAACTTCAGTTCCCAACTATCTACACTGCTACTGTTATTATTTGTAAGAACAAATTCACCTATAAATCCACCGTTCCAGCTGTCTATAATTTTGTATTCATAAGTTATCTCACTTTGAGGATCTTCTTTTTTTATTATAGAAACAGAGACTTCTGCATTAGCTTCAGCTCCTTTTGAATCAACAATATTATAAGTTAGTATATCATAACCAACTGATTCAGAATCAGCAGTATATTTTATAGTTCCGGTTGAAATTACAGCAGTTCCTTTTAAAGCATTACTTAATGATGTAAGAGTAATTGCATCTCCATCGATATCACTGTCATTTGCTAGAACATCAATATTAATTGTTTCTCCGGCTTTTAATTCGGCTGTGTCATTGACTGCAGTTGGATGATTATTTTTCGGTACATTGAGTACAGTCACAGAAACTTCTGCCATGGCAGTTTTACCTTTTCCATCATTGATAGTATAAGTGAATATGTCACTGCCTTCTGCATCAGTATTTGCAGTATATTTCAGAAAGTTTCCAGATTTGGAAACTGTTCCTTTAGACGGAGGTGTAAAACTTTCTATGATTAATACATCTCCATCCGGATCACTGTCATTACTCAAAATATCTATATTCACAGATTCTCCTGCATTTACACTGGCTGTATCTTCATTTGCTATTGGCGGCTTGTTTTCAGCAGGTTTATCATTGCCGAAAAAGAAACCGTATTCAGCATAGGCCAGTGCTGCATCTACCTGTGCCCAGAATCTATGATATCTGAATTCAGGACTTTCAAATTCTTCAGTATTACCGCTTATGTAATCATTATATGCATTTTCCAAAGCAGGATACATAGGATCTGATTTATATTTAGATCTGATATCCAAGAATGATACTCCTTCTTTTATAACATCACCGTTAGCCATTTTTCCCTGCCACTCGGAAGGTATATATATTTGCTGTTCAAACAGTCTTTTGTAGTCGTTTCTAATTTCAGGGACAGAAATACCCTTTTCATCTCTGAAATTCCACATTCTATCTAAAAGTTCTTTTGCCAGATTCTTTGATTCAGTATCTAAAGTATCATATTTTTCTGTAGCAGCTGCATAATATATCAATGCATTTGCTAGGCTTCCTGTAATACCGACATCCTGGTTATAATCTTTTACTGTAACATGAAGATTATTATTTTCTGAAGGTGAGCTTGGATTCCAGGTATCAGGTTGACCTGACCATGAAAGATTGACAGGTATTTTATAACCTCCACTGTCTTCTAAAATAACAACAGATTTAATCCACACAATCCACTTATCCATAATTTCTTTTGCTAAAGGATTGTTTGTTTCATAGTATAATTCAGCTATTCTCTGCATTGACCATGCCTGCATTCCAAACCAGCCGTTGCTTCCTGGATCTTTGTAAACAGGATTTTCTACATATGCCATTCCGTAAAAAGTAGGTATGCCTTCGGGATATTTATCATATATGCCGTTATAACTGTTAGTTGCTCCTCCGGCAATTGCTCCTTCGGATGACTGCAACCAGCGATAAAATTCCAATTGACGCTGTAAGCTTGTATTCCAGTCACGTTTAGCATTTGGTGAGTTTGGTACAAAGTTTTCTGTATTACTTAACACCCATGCGGCAAATGGATTCTGATAGCCAAAGTGTGCATGACTGCTTCCAATTCTGAATGCCCAGTCTGTAGATCCTATTGGACCTCCCCAGGCATAATACCACGACATAAGATAATGTGCGCTGTCATAACCAGTTGCACCTGGACCTGATAAACTTTGTGATCCAATCGGTTTAAAATATTTATCAAACATTGCAAGTCTTAGATAATCACCCATTTTAGAAGTTTTATTTACTTCATCATTCAGTTCTATTCCTTGTTCTTTTGCCCATTGATCTGCACGGTACATTGCCTGAACAACACGTGCGTCAGCATCTGAAGCGGCAGTATATCGCCATTGCTTTGAATAACTTTTGTCACCTACAAAAAGAGAGAGAAACCCAGTTCCATCATTTTTACCGTATTTGAAATCTTCCCATGATGGATGTGGAATTGTTTCCCAGACTGATTCTTCTTCTCCACGCTGGAATGTATTCATAAATGATGGAGTTAGAGATGAATCACCTCTTTTGCCATAACCGTAAAAATTATCAAGATCAAGAAGCCAGTGCATTCCATAAACATCCCATGTACCATATGTCGTAGCAAGTTCCTGTGAGACAGGATCTTTACCAACTGGAATGTCAGAGTCTAATTGTGCTGGATAATATGACGGTAGTGGGTATTCACCTGCAAAAACCGCAGGTTTATCAGGGTTGTACCCTTTATTGCTCGGCTGGTCTTCATTTGATGGTATTATTTGTGTTTCAAGTTTGTTCCATGCATTTTTGAGAGGAGACCAATCTCCTGTAACTCTTCCGTACATTGCTTCAAGCCATATCCAGTATGAATATGCTTCACTTGTTGTTTCATGGCCATAGTCTGGAGCTTCAATTATTAATGTCTCTACAGAGTGATAAGGAGCTCCGTCTTTGCTGAAGTATCCATTATTGCTGTTATGAATATCACTCCATAAATCTTTGAATCTTTGAGTATATACATTGAGCTCAACTGGTTTTGTTATGGCTATGCTAACATTACCGGTTAATTTTGAGTTATTATTTACCTGGTAAGTGAAATTGTCATTTCCTGTCATATCCAGATTTGGTGTATAGGTAACTGTATTATCCTGATTAACAACTACTTTGCCTTTAGTTGGAGGAATTGTTATAGTTGTGGTAGAGTTTGAGGGTAAGTTTTCGTCATTCGCCAGAATGTCTATTATAACAGATTTATTGATTTGTGTTGATGCTTTGTCTCCAATTATTTTTGGTTCAAGAGGATCACTGCCATTTCCATTTAATTTAATATTTGTTGGAGGGCTTCTGTCAGAGTTTCCGGGTGAAGCTACAAACCCGAACTCAATAAATTCGTTAGGAGATATTTGTGCATTATAGCTTTTATTTTGAATTTTATAATGATCATTTCCTTTTGATATTATTTCAGCATTCCATATATCTTCTATAGAATAGGGATAATCAAACTCAACAGTCCAATTATCTATAGGTGTATTAGTAGAATTAATTATTTTTACTGATGCTTGGTGCCCGCTGTTCCATGTGTTTGTCACAGAAAATTCAACTGCATCACTAGCAATAATTGTTGTAATACCACTTAAAATGAATAACAAACTAAACAAAAAGTGTTTAAATGCATTTTCGAAGTAAGACATTTACGATCCCCTCATTTTGTACGTTATTAACCTAACGACTAAAAGCAAGAGCATTTTTTATGCCAGTAAAGATTTAGTAACATTTTATGCTTGTTTTACAATGAAGATTTTTTTCAGAGGTAATTATTTTATGTCAAAAACGAACAACTGTTCATTATCGAACAATAATTATAGTTTGATTGTATCATAAAATTCTTTAATTTATTTAGAGGTATTTAATATGAAATTTTAGAATGAGTTGTTAAAATTTTCTAAAGTATGGCTAATATATTTTCAGTTTACCTCCTTAATTTTAGCTTTATTGTTCAATGCATACTGATGATATTTTATGTTTTATGTTTTTTTATATATTTCTAATACTATAATGAAGATGTATTTATGAAAAATAGGACAGATGTTAAATGTAGAAGCAAAAACATGTTATACCGGCTAATTGTGGGCATTAAAGCATCATATAAATACTCATAGGTTTAATTCTATATAAGTTTTGTAGATATTTGATGACAATTGTAGATTGATTTTTCATATAAATAATGAATATTTTATAATGATAGGAAAATGAAAATTATTAAGCAAATTAATTTGGAGAGTATCAATGAGAAAGTTTTTAGCAGTATCAATTCTGAGTTTTGCTATTTTTGCTATATCAAATTTTGTTTTTGCTGATAGTACATCTCTGTGGTTGACTAACCTGTCTGAAGCACAGACAATTTCTGCTAAAGAACACAAACCTATTTTAATAGATTTTTCCGGTTCAGATTGGTGCCAATGGTGTATGAGACTCGATAAAGAAGTATTTTCTACTACTACCTTTAAAAACTATGCAAAAGATAATTTAGTTCTTTTGCTTGCCGATTTCCCAATGAAAAAGAAACAAACACCAGAAGTAAAAGCTCAAAATACTAAATTAGCTGAAAAATATAATATTGCAGGTTTCCCTACAGTTTTGCTAACTGACAGTAATGGAAATATTATTCTCAGGACCGGTTATGTCGCTGGCGGTGCAAAGAAATATGTAGAAAGTTTAAAATCAGCAGTTAATAATTTTAAAAATGAGAAGAATGATAAAGATCATAATAAAAAATTAAATAATATTAAATAGAGAAATATAATGTCAAATAAACCTTTTTATCTAACAACGCCAATTTACTATGTAAATGGCAAACCCCATATCGGACATGCCTATACTACTATTTTGGCTGATGTTTTAACGCGCTACCAAAGATTACTCGGTGTCGAATCATATTTTTTAACAGGGACAGATGAACATGGAGCAAAAATCCAGGAAGCAGCTGAACAACAGAATATTACTCCCCAGGAGCAGTGTGATTCTACATTTGTTCGCTTCAAAGAATTGTGGGACAAATTAAATATTACAAATGATGATTTTATTAGAACGACAGAAAACAGGCATAAAGTAGTTGTAAAAAAAATCCTCCAGGATCTTTATGACAGGGATCTGATTTATAAAGCCGAATATAAAGGATGGTACTGCACTCCATGTGAAAGATTTTTTACAGAAAAAGATTTATTAGAAGGAAATTTATGTCCTGAATGTAAACGCAAAACTAATGAACTTATAGAATCAAATTATTTTTTTAGAATGAGCAAATATCAGGATTGGCTGATCGACTATATTAAGAATAATCCTGATTTTATTCAGCCTGCTTTCAGAGCAAATGAAACTTTGGGGTTTCTGAAACAGCCATTGGGTGATTTATGCATATCAAGGCCGAAAGCCCGTTTATCATGGGGCATAGATTTACCATTTGATGATGAGTATGTCTGTTATGTTTGGTTTGATGCATTGGTAAACTATATTTCTGCTGTTGGTTATTTGTCTGATAAAGATAAATTTAATAAATGGTGGCCTGCATCATATCATCTCATGGCAAAAGATATTTTAACTACACATACTGTTTACTGGCCTACTATGCTGAAAGCGATAGGTCTGGAAATGCCGAAAAGTATATTCGCTCATGGTTATTGGCTTACAGGTAAGGATAAAATGAGCAAATCTTTCGGTAATGTTGTAGACCCTATGGAAATGGTAGAAAAATATGGTGTTGATGCATTCAGATATTTCTTAATGGCAGAAATGACATTAGGACAGGATGCTTCTTTTACAGAAGAGGCATTTATTAGAAGATATAATACTGACTTAGCAAATGATCTTGGTAATTTCCTTAACAGAGTCACTAAATTTACTCTTAAGCAGTGTGACGGTGTAATTCCTGAGCCAGGTACTGATACTGAGGCTGAACTGGAATTTAGGGAATCGGTTGTAAATTCTGTAGCCGCTATGAAAGATGCTATTGATAATATGAGACTGGATAGGGGATTGGATGCGGTAATTGGTGCGGTTCGTGCCGGAAACAGATATATGGAAAAAACAGCACCCTGGAAACTTGCAAAAGACAAAGAGACTGAACGATTGAACACAGTATTATATTATACCGCTGAGGCTTTGAGGATTATTGCAGGTCTACTTTATCCAGTAATACCTGAAAAAGCAGCAATAATAAGGAAATCTTTAGGTTTAGACAATGATGATATCAATATTACCAAGCTTCAGGAATGGGGAGGTATTAAACCAGGTACTCAGATAGTTGATACTGGTGTTTTATTTCCAAGAATCGATTTAAAAGAGAAGAAGAAAGCAAATATTGAACAAATGGAAAAAGAGAATAAACCTGTCGATGGAGTAAAATTAATTTCTATTGATGATTTCTTTAAATCTGAACTAAAAACTGCTAAAATTATAAGTGCTGAAAAAGTAAAAAACACCACAAAACTTCTTAAGCTTAAAATAGAAGTCGGCAGTGAGAAAAGACAGATAGTCGCCGGGATAGCTCAATTTTATCAACCAGATAATTTAATTGGGAAAACTATCATTGTTGTTTCTAATCTTAAACCTGCTAAAATATGTGGTATTGAGTCTAATGGTATGCTATTAGCTGCTAAATCTAAAAAAGAGCTAAAAATAGTTACTGTTGACGGAGAAATGCCAAGCGGTTTATCAGTAGTGTAATATCATTAGTTGATCATTGTTTGGGAAAAATTTCGGACAAAGTGAAGAATAAACAGTTATTTACCGTCAGTTATAATATTGTTTTTAATTTAAACAGATATTGAACGTGATAAAATTATACAAATAACTGTTTATTGAGAACTGATAACTTATCCTTGATGAATTTTAAAATTAGCTCTAATTAAGGTGAATTAAAAATGGATTTTTTTGAGGCAGTTGAAAGTAGGTACAGTTATCGAGGTGATTTTAAAAATGAGATTATTCCTAGAAAAAATCTAATAAAGATTGTAGAGGCCGGTCTGAGAGCACCATCAGGAAGAAATTTGCAGACAACAGAGTTTATAATTCTTGATGATCAATTTCTTGTTTCAGAAATTAACGTCTTACATAAAGTTAATAAAGCAATGCAGCAGGCTAGAGCTTATATTTGCTGCATTGTGGATCAAAGTCCTGTAGAATCTATTTATCATGAACCTTCTTTTCATTTGGAAGATTGTTCAGCAGCTGTTGAAAATATGCTTCTGGCTATTACAGCTATGGGTTATGCTTCAGTATGGATTGACGGGTGGCTTCGTTATGAAAATAGAAAAATGATTTTGGGAGATTTACTAAAAATTCCAAGGAATAAGAAAATTGAAGTCATACTGCCGGTTGGTATTCCTCTTGAAAATCTTAAAAATCCAAAGAAAAAAGCATTTGAAGAAAGAGTTTTTATAAACAAATACCAGCAATAGAAACGGGATTACCTATAAATCATTTAATTCTTTAGGGTTATAACTTCTTTTAGATTTAGGAATTTTAAATATTATAGCCAATATAACGCATATTCCTGTTAAATATGGGTAATACGCATATTTCATTACTGTGATAGGTGAGAGCTTATCCATTCCTACAAAGCTTACTGCCAGCAAAATTTGTGCACCATATGGTATAACACCCTGTATTGCGCATGAAAATATATCCAGCAGACTGGCAGATCTTTTCGGAGATACATTATATTTATCTGCTACATCCTTTGCGAGAGGACCAGTTACAATTATAGCTACAGTATTATTTGCTGTACAGAAATTAACCAGAGATACCAGTATTCCGATTCCAAACTCAGCTCCTCTGATTCCATGTATTCTGTTTTTCATTATTGATAATATTTTATCAATACCACCATTATGTTTTATCAATTCAACTGTTCCAGCCAGCATTGTGGATATCAGTATAAGGTTTGTCATGCTTCCTATTCCCGCCTGTGTTACATCAAACAGTCTCCATATATCAAAAGCACCTGATATAAAACCGACAATTATGGAAAGGATTATCCCTATTATCAGCACAAGAAATACGTTGACACCAATGATTGATATAACAATTACAACAACATATGGTATTACTTTATATAACTGATATGGGTGTGTACCATGCATGTGCACTGTGCTTGCTAAATCGGAAATAATTAAAAAAATGATAAAAGTAATTATTGCAGCAGGCAACACTATTTTAAAATTCATCTTAAACTTATCTTTCATATTACAACCTTGTGTCCTCGTGGCTGCAATGGTAGTATCGGATATGAATGATAAGCTATCGCCGAACATTGCACCGCTAAGCACTGCTCCGAGCACCAGGGCTACAGGATATCCTGTAGCCTGAGCAATACCGACTGCGATTGGTCCCAGAGCTGCGATTGTTCCTGTTGATGTACCTATGGCAAGTGAAATGAAACATGCAATTACAAAAATGCCAGGTAGTATAATCTTTTCAGGTAATATTGTTAATGCCAAATTCACTGTAGAATCGACAGCTCCAGTATCCTTGGCTATACTTGAAAAGACACCGGCAAGAATAAATATGACACACATTAATATAATAGTCTGATTACCGGCTCCAATTGTAAATAGATCTACTTTTTTATCTAAAGATTCATTTTTATTCATCAGAATTGCGATTACTGCAGCCAGTAGAGCTGCAACGGTAATTGGTACTTTGTAGAAATCGCCAATCATAAGAGATGTTCCCAGGTATACTCCAAGGAAAATGAAGAATGGAAACAGGGCAAAAAAACTCCCTTGTGGTTTACATTTGTTTATCATATGATTATAAAAGTAGTTATAAGTTGTAAAAATTGAAACACAGAAAGATTTGAATATACCTAGTTAAAATTATAATGCAAGTATATTAATTTAATAAAGTTTACTGAATATTCGGTTCAAATCCTTATTATATAATTATATTTGAAAAGGTGACTAATTATGTATACTATTGTTATTGATTAGTAGAAAATTTTAGATGTAGGAATTTTGTTATGAAAGAAATATCATTATTGGATTATACAGTAAATGATTTATTCAAATATAATTCAAACGAATATGCACAAAGTGAAGCAGTTATATTTTACAGTCGCCATATTACATATACCTGGAAAGAACTCGATAACTTAACTGATGAAATTGCAAAATCTTTAATTGCCAATGATATAAAGAGAAGTGATCATGTTGCAATATGGGGAACCAATATACCTGAATGGATGCTGGTACAGTATGCTGTCCAGAAAATTGGAGCTATTTTAATTACAATAAATCCTGAATGGAAAGCCGATGATGTTAGATATGTACTTGAGCAATCTGATACTAAAATGTTAATAATGATGAAAGGATTTCTAAAACACAGTTCAATAAAATTATATCCATATGATTATATAAAGATTATAAAGCAGGTTATTCCTGAAATTGAAAAATTCGGTGAAGGAAATATTGACTCAAAAAATTTTCCAAAACTAAAAAAAATAGTCTTAATTTCAAAAAACAGTGAAAAAGGTTTTCTAAATTGGGATAAATTCGTTAAAAGTTCTGATTCTATATCTGACAGTGATTTAAAACTTTCCACAGCACAGGTAAAAAGCGGTGATATTGCATTTATTCAATATACATCAGGTACAACGGGTTTTCCTAAAGGGGCCATGCTTACTCAGCATAATGTAATCAATAACTCGTTTATAATATATAAGTACAAAATAAAAATAGAGCATTGTGTTGATAAAATATGTGGTCCAGTTCCTTTTTATCACTGTTTTGGCTCAATTCTGGTTAATATATTAGGTTTGTGCAGCGGCTGTACTATTGTTATTCCTTCTGATACTTTTGATCCAATAAAGGTTTTAGAAGCTATTGATGTACTAAATTGCACGACCCTATATGGTGTACCGACTATGTTTATAGCTCTTCTTGAAAAGTATTCTACTGAACAGTATAAAACTGATACTTTAAGAACAGGAATAATTGCAGGTGCATCATGCTCGAAGGAATTAATGGAAGACATTATATACAAATTAGGGGCTAAAGAAATAACTATTGGTTACGGATTAACAGAAGCAAGTCCCCTGACACATCAAACAGACATTGACGATAGTCTGGATAAGAGAATTTTAACTGTTGGAAAACCATTACCGTTATGCTCTTCAAAAATAATTAATCCTGATAATTTACATGAGGTTGGATATGGTGAACATGGTGAAATCTGGACCAAAGGTTATCATGTAATGAAAGGTTATTATAATAAACCAGAAGAGACTTCTGCCGCATTTTGTGATGGATGGCTTAGAAGCGGAGATATTGGATATTGTGATAAAAATGGATACTATATTATTTCAGGACGCTTAAAAGAAATGTTTATTGTTGGCGGGCACAATGTTTATCCTGCAGAGGTAGAAAATTCTTTGAATGAAATTTTTAAAAATGAAATTGAACAGGTTTATGCTGTAGGTATTCCTGATACGAAATATCAGGAAGTATGCGGTATAGCAATAAAATTTAAAAATGGCTGTGATGTTGAAAATGAAATAATTCTTCAAAAATGTAGGGATAAAATGGAATGGCAGAAAATACCTCGATATATTAAAAAATTTGATGATTTCTCTAGTTTTATGACAGCAACTGGTAAAATTCAGAAATTTAAACTTTCCGAGGCTATACATAATGATTGATGTGCAGAATTTAAATCTAATTAAGGATTATAAAATGGATAAATATTTTAAATATATTTTATTACTGTTTTTTTTAGTCTTTTGTTTTACTTCCGGTTACTCAAGCCCATTATCAAAACCTGTGATGTATTCTTATTATGGACATGTAAAAGTTTTGAGAGTTGGAACGACCGGTGATTATCCTCCTATTACATATTATAACCCTGATACTGATAAATATAAGGGGTTTGCCATAGACATGGCTAAAAGTTTAGGCAAGCACTTAAACGTTAAAGTCAAATTTATAAAGACTTCATGGCCTACGCTATCTAAAGATTTAAAATCAGGGAAATTCGATATTGCAATGGGTGGAATAACGGCTACTAAGAAAAGAGGCAAATTGTTTCTATTATCGAATCCAATTATAACTTCAGGCAAGGTGGCACTAATTAGAAAGAAGGATAAAAATAAGTTTACTTCATTGCAGTCAATAGATAAAAAAGATGTAACTGTTGTTGAAAATTTAGGAGGCACTAATCTTCAATTTGCAAAAAAAAATATTCATAATGCTAAAATAATAGTTGTAGAAAAAAATAAAACAGTATTTCAATATTTATTATCAGGTAAAGCTGATGTTATGTTTACAGATATTGTAGAAGCAGAATATAGAGCTTCAATAATGCCTGAGCTATATGTTGTAAATCCGTGGGTTCTCTATGATAAAAGTGTAAAAGTGTATCTGATTTCAAAGAAATACCCATGGCTTCAAAAAGAAGTCAATGAATGGCTCAAAACAATGAAGACTTCAGGAAACCTTAGTAAATATTTCAAAGAATCTTTGAAGATAAAATATTGATTTTAAGTTAAAGAATTTCCTCATTGCCAGCAAAATGCTGAGAATTTTTAATTTTTTCCTCTTTTATGAAGTTTTTAATTCTCACGCATGCAGTGATTATAATTAGAACTGTATATAAAAGTGATAAAATAACAAAATACTCAGGTAGTAGTATTAAAAGTATGAATAGTATAAAAGTTTCTGTCCTTTCAATAATACCTCTACTGTATTTAAAACTTTTTTCACTGTCATTCAGTGTAAAAATTCCAGTTCCTAAAAAAGTTGTTATGCATATGAGCATACTTCC
Source organism: Victivallales bacterium (assembly GCA_036011305.1). Taxonomy (GTDB): domain Bacteria; phylum Verrucomicrobiota; class Lentisphaeria; order Victivallales; family GWF2-38-69; genus DASCNA01. The sequence continues at coordinate 4,230 of DASCNA010000071.1, read as the reverse complement.
AAGCATCAGAAGACATAAAAATCCTCTTGGATCAGGGCTGTACAGATATAAACCTAATATTACAGAAAATTCAACTAGCCTATCCATTGTTAAGTCAAACAGTGCGCCTATTTTTGTTATCTGTCTACGACTTGATGCCAGCGCACCGTCAAGATTATCTAAATAACCTGAAATAATAATAAAGATACATGCTATGATTGAAAATCTAAAATAAAGAAGCGGTATAACCAGTACTCCAAAACAACCGGCTAATAATGTCAGTTGATTGGGAGTTACTTTTTCAGGAAGCATTTTTACCACCGGCGATACAAATATCTTTTTAAAAAAATCCTGCGAAAATGAGTCAATCATAATTTATACCTTATAAAATTAAGTGTTCTGAAATATATTTTATTCTATTTTGTCAAGCCAAATCCGATAAGATGCATCAGGAGGCATTCTCCAGTCACCCCTTGGTGAAAGCGCAATAGTTCCTACTTTCGGACCGTCTGGTATGCAGTTTCTTTTAAATTGCTGTGAAAAGAAACGTTTTATAAACATGATTAAATATTTCTTAATATAATCTGGTTTGAATTTATCAGAAAAAGCCTGTTTAGCCAGATCGAATATCTTATCAGGTCCTGCACCGTATTTTATAATGTGGTACAAGAAGAAATCATGTAATTCATAAGGACCGATAATGTCCTCAGTTTTTTGTGAAATTGAACCTTGTTTATCAGGAGGAAGCAGTTCAGGTGAAACAGGAGTATCAATTATATCCAGTAAAGTATGTTTCAAACTGCTGTCCGATCTGTTTGCATACCATTCTATCAGATATCTAATCAAAGTTTTAGGTACGCCGCAGTTGACTGAGTACATTGACATATGATCTCCATTATAAGTAGACCAACCTAATGCTATTTCTGAAAGATCCCCAGTACCGATGACAATACCGCCTTCATTATTGGATATATTCATTAATAACATAGTTCGTTGTCTTGCTTGCACATTCTCATAAGTTGTATTATGATTTTCATGATCAATATTCAAGAGTTTAAACTGTTTATTGCAAATTTCTTTGATATCAATCTCTCTAAAATCACAACCTATTAATTTACACATTTTTACTGCATTGTTATAAGTTCTGTCTGTAGTTCCAAAACCAGGCATTGTAATTGCAATTATATCATTAAGAGGTTTGTTCAGTCGCTCATGGGCTGTCTTTGCAACAAGCAGGGCCAGAGTTGAATCTAAACCTCCGGAAATAGCGATTACAGATTTTTTTGAGTTAATATGCTTTAATCTTTTTGCCAGTGCTGAAGATTGAATGTTAAATATTTCAGTGCATCTAACGGATTTGTTGTTATCATCCGCAGGAACAAAAGGCAGAGGATCAATATATCTTGATATTTTCTTTACCTGATTAATTATCGGAATCTTAATTCTGGTGTAATTGTTTAACTTCTCTGATAAAAATGAATTATAGTTCATTGAATCGCAAATAGAACTTTCGGATATTCTCTGTGTGTTAAGCCTCTGACAGTCTATTTCTGAGAAGATAATATCAGGCTTATCAGAGAAACGAGCATTTTCTTTAAGAACAGCACCATTTTCAGCTATAATTGAGTGTCCACCATATACTACATCTGAAGAAGATTCACCTGTACCGCTTGAAGTATATATATAACCGCACATGCATTTGGCACTTTGATTTTGTACTAGATTTTTTCTGTATTCTGATTTGCCAACCAGTTCATTGCTGGCAGACAGATTGGCTATAATTGTGGCACCTGCTATTGTATGTACTGAACTCGGAGGTATAATTCCCCATAAGTCTTCGCAGATCTCCACACCTATTTTGAATTCATTATTATATTCAATTATTATTTCGGTTTTAAATGGAATATCTTGCCCTAGTAGATTCACCGTTGCAGTTGTTAAATCAGAAGATGCAGGTGTAAACCATCTTTTTTCATAAAATTCTCTATAATTAGGCAGATTTGTTTTAGGTATCACTGCAAGTATTTTACCTTTGTAAATGATCGCAGCTGCATTGAAAAGTGCATTATTATGTCGTACTGGAAGACCTATTATGCTTATAATATTTATCTTTTCTGATATTGTAAGAATATCTTTAAGAGATTTTTCAACAGCATGGTGAAGAGTACTTTGATAAAATAAATCAGCACATGTGTATCCAGTAAGCGACAGTTCAGGAAAAACAATCAAAGCTGCATTTTCTTTGTCAGCAAATTTTATATATTTTATAATTTCTTCTGTATTAAATTCGACATCAGCCACTTTAAGTTCAGGTACGGCTGAAGATACTTTATAAAAACCAAACATTTAATCCTCCTGCGCTTATTTCAAATCTCAGTAAACTTTATAATATACTATACATTATAAATATAAAAAGCTCTCTGTGAAACAGAGAGCTCAAAATAAAAACTTTATAATCTAGTTTATATTAACATTCTGAGAAGTTTGCTGATCTGATGTTTTAGGCAGAACTATTGTCAGGATTCCGTTATTATAATTTGAAGTAATTTTTGATGTATTAACATCTGACGGAATTGCTATAGATTGAGTGAACTGACTAAAGTTGGATTCAATAAAATTATTATTGTTTTGAGTTTTACTCTGCTGATTTTTACCGGAAACTGTAAGTATATTATTTCTCAACGTAATTGAAATACCTTCCTTATCCATTCCAGGCAATACAAATTTTAATATATATTTATCAGGTTTCTGCATCATAGTAAGCGAAGGTGTATTCATTACATTTATATGATTACCTGATAAAGGTTGTTGTGTTAAAAATTGGTTATTCAGCATATGGTTAATTCTATTCTGCAGTCTGTTTATATTTGATCTTGGGCTTGTGCGAATAGCACTACTGTACTGTGATGGTGCAGGAGTCTGTTGTTGCTGTACTGCATAAACCGGAGTTATCGGTTTTGATGATGATTTTACTGCCGGAAGAACAGAAGGCTGTTCCTGTTCTTGCACCAATTGTGTGTTGCAGAATGTAGGTATGATGCCAGGCTGACCATTTATTTCTCTGGATAAATTTAAAATATATATACTCTGTAAACAAACAGCAATTACCAGCACTACAATCAGTAGTACAAATAGTTTACTGAACTTATAAACGATTTTAGGTTTGTTTTCTTCTGACATGCTACTGCCTCCGTTAATTCTTTTTGTTTAACTAAAATCTATAACATATTTAATATATTTTTATTCAATAAGATCGCAAGTTTTATGATGAAATATTTTAATTGAAACTATTATTCAATAAATATTTTAAGTAGGTTAAATCTGAAGTATAAGTAATTTTTGTATTAGGTTTTGCGTTTTCAACAATATATACATCTTTTCCATATATCTCCATTGCTCCGGCATCATCAGTTACCATTATATTGTTACTAATAATTTCTTTATATGCTGAAACTAACTCAGATAAAATAAATACCTGGGGAGTTTCAATAGTCCAAAGATTGGTTCGATCCACGGTATTGAGAACTCTGTTACTGTTATCAATAAGTTTTACTGTATCTGTAACTCTCTTTGCAGCAACTCCACTACCACTTTTTTTACATGATTCATAACATTTCTGGATTAGTTCATTGCTGACCAAAGGTCTGGCAGCGTCATGTACTGCTGTATATTTCACCTTATTATTTAAATATTTTAAACCGTTAAAAACTGACTCACTTCTTGTTGCACCACCTAGTGTAAACGATATTGATTTATCAGAATGATATTTCTTGAAATATTTTTTATATGATTCGAAATAATCTTTACTGCATACAAGTATTATATTTTCGCTATTACAAACATCAATAAAATTATTTATAGAGTATAGAAATAAAGGTATACCATTAATTTTTTCAAGTAATTTATTTTTTCCACTAAACCTTGAACTACAGCCTCCAGCTACAATCACTACTCCTAAATCTTGAAACATTTTCTTCTCTTTTCTTATTTAAAGTTAGATAATATTTTTTTATATTTATATGGGAAAAGTTTAGCAGCAATTTCCAAATTTTCATAAGCCAGATTTTTTTTATCTAAATAATATTGAGCCATTGCCAATCTAAAATAAAAATTTGCTCTATCCGGAGATAGAAGTATTGCTTTTTTATAACATTTTTCAGCAAATTCCCAATGTTTATTTGCCAATGCATAGTTGCCTGCCGAAGCCCATGGAAAAGGAGAATAAGGCAGAAGTGAACTTGAATGTAAAAG